>NZ_JBEXDT010000018.1:0-101280 GCF_040605905.1 Nonomuraea sp. NPDC005501
CACGTGCGTGAACGACACGCTCTTCCCCGGCACCGGCAAGGCCGTCGTGTCCCTGCTGCGCCGGCTGGGCTGCGACGTCGACTTCCCCGCCGCGCCGCACGTCCGTGCCGGTCATCGGCAGCTCGGCGGCCTCCTTCTTCCAGCACTCCACCTCGAAGCAGCCGCCGTCGTGGCCGTGGGGGCCGTCCCACGGGCCGTCGTCCCACGGGCCGAGGTCCACGGTGAAGTTCTTGTCGATGTCGCTCGGTGTGGGCGTCGGGGTGACTTCGTCGTCGGTCTCGTCGTCGTCGGTCTCGTCGGAGTCGTCGGCGTTGTCGTCCTGCAGGCCGTCGATCAGGCCCGCGTCGGGGTCGGCCAGCTCCTCGGCCGTGCTGCTGTCGGCCACGAGCCCCGGATCGCCGCCGTCGGCCGCCAGCGCACTCGCGCTGTCACAGATCTCGTCGCACTCCGCGGCCGAGCCCGGTACGAGGTCGGCGATGGGCTGGGGCGCCGGGGTGTTCGACAGGACGTCGAGCTGGCTGAAGTCCCCGAGGTCCACCTCACCGGACGACTGATCGGCGGTCGTGGAGTCCGTGACCGCCTGCTCCTCCTCGCTCTCCTCGACGGCGACGGCGACGGCGTCGGACGTGGCGGCGTTGTCGTTGTCGCTGACATTGTTGTTGTTGAGGCAGACGTCGACGTCGGCGTCCACGCGAGGGCACGGCGGGTACGGCGGCTGTAGGAGCGGCACCCGCACGGCCGTGCCGGCCTGCGCGGCGGTGGTGGCCTGCGCGGCGGCGGCCGTGTGTGCGACGGCTGTGGCCAGCCCCGCGGTTCCGAAGGCGATCCCACCTCCTACCGCCACGGCCGCGAATATTGATTTCCTGACTTTTTGTGCCATTTCGGACTCCCCGAGACGGTAGTGCGGGCCATAGAACATGGCGAGCGGGAATAGCCGGCGACATGTTCACTACGGAACCCGTTATATGTGCCGGGTCCGCGGACGCTCCGCGCGGCACACGAGCCTTACCGAACGATCAGGCATCGTTCGCCGGCCGTTGACGCTGCCGCGATGGCCGGACCCGCAAGGGGTTTCGCGTATTCGCCGTCTCATCCGAAGTGTCCCGCGTTCGCGGTCGTCCGGCGCGTGACTGGCGGCCATGTGCCCTTCTTTTACCCTTCATCCCCCTAACCCGGGCGTCCGCCTTTCGGGTCGTTCTATGTACCGATAAAAGGCGCGAAAGGCCGTACGAATGGAAAAAGGGGGAACGGTGGGAAAGGCGGGCACGACCGGAAAAGCGGGCATGTGAAAACTCCCGCGTGGCGCCGGAACCGGGTCGCGCGGGGTCGTGGAAGGTGGGCGGCGATCCCGGGAGGGGCGGGCGTGCCCGGGGTCAGCCGTTGCGGGACAGCCAGAGGCCGATGGCGGTGACGCGCGAGTCCACGCCCAGCTTGGCGTAGATGCGGTTGACGTGGTTCTTGACCGTCTTCTCGCTGAGGAAGAGACGCCGCGCGATCTGGCCGTTGGACTGACCCGCGGCGATCAGGTCCATGACCTCCGCCTCGCGCTTGCTCAAGGACGTGAACACGCTATCGAACGCTGCGTCGTCGACTCTCATCCGGCCTCCGGGGGCGCGCAGACGGTCAGAATCGCCGATGCCCCCGCGCTTCCGGCGTTAGCGGTAGACAGTGAGCATAGCTCGCATTGTCCTGCTTTGGGGACGACAAGGAGAAAACGGCGAAGGCCGGTCCCGTGGGACCGGCCTTCGCGTGCGGGGTGAGTGAAGGGACTTGAACCCTCGGCATCCAGGACCACAACCTGGCGCTCTGCCAACTGAGCTACACCCACCATGAGCCGCCCCGCGAGGCGGCACAGGAAAAGTGTAGCGGTGTTCGGGAGTCTTTACGCCATCAGCGGCGCGCCGACACGTGTGCGTCCCCTCACCCGCGGGCCCGCCTCCCTGGTCGGCCGCAGGTGCGCCCGGTCGTCCCCGGGTCAGCCGCTGACGCGCTCGGCCAGTGTGCGCGCCGTCGCCGAGTCGGGGCCGGGCTGGGCCACGAACACCGCCGCGCGGTAGTAACGCAGCTCCCTGATGCTCTCCGTGATGTCGGCCAGCGCCCGGTGCCCGCCCTGCTTCTCCGGCGCCGCGAAGTAGACGCGGGGGTACCAGCGGCGCACCAGCTCCTTGATGGAGGACACGTCGATCATCCGGTAGTGCAGGTGCGCGTCGACCGCCGGCATGTCACGCGAGATGAACGTGCGGTCGGTGCCGATGGAGTTGCCGCACAGCGGCGCCCTCTTCGGCTCGGGGACATGGCGGCGGATGTAGTCGAGCACGAGCGACTCGGCCTCCGCCAGCGTCACCCCGCCGGCGAGCTCCGGCAGCAGCCCCGAAGCGGTGTGCATCTCGCGGACCACCTGCGACATCTGCTCCAGCGACTCGGGCGGCGGCTTGATGACCACGTCGACGCCCTCGTCGAGCTGGTTGAGCTCGCTGTCGGTGATGACACACGCCACCTCGACGAGCGCGTCACGGCCAAGGTCCAGCCCGGTCATCTCGCAGTCGATCCAGACCAGCACGTCACTCATTCGTTCTCCTCGCCCAAGCGGCTCGGAGACACCCGCCGCTTGCTCTCAGGACCAGACTAGTGCCAAGCGTCAGGCAGGCTTGAGTGAGCTGAGAACCTGGGCGGCCACATTGGTCCCGAGATTGTCGGGGACGGACAGGTAGAAGAGGGCCGGGCGCTCCCCCTCACCGCGGTCCATGAGCACGATGGCGCCGTTCTCCTTGTTCCACTTGTAGCCCTTCTGCTTCGAGATCTTGCTGAAGTCGAGCTGGAACTGCAGCAGCCAGGCGTCCTTGCCCCCGACCTTGATCGCCTTGTCCTGAAGGATCTTGGTCGTGTGCTGGAGCTGGTAGTACTTGCCGAAGTCGACGTACACCGCCTTGGCCGTCAGGCCGAGGCTCTGCTTGCCCTCGTAGGGGAAGAGGTCGTTCAGGCGGCCCGTGTAGATGTTGCCGATCCAGTCGCTCTCGTCCTGGTACTTCTCCTGGGCGACCTTCTGCACGCCGCTCGACCAGCTCTGCTGCGTGGGATCGGTGCTGGTGACCTCGGAGACGTCCGGCACCGTCCAGCCCTCGGGCACGGAGTACGAGAGGCCGGCCAGCGGGTCGGTGACGCGGCCGTCCTGCGGCTGCGGCAGCTCGGCGGGCTGCGAGCTGGGCGGCGGCCCGGTCGGCGACTCCGACGGCGGATCGGACGGCGCCTCGGTCCCGGTCGGCCCGGAGGTCGGGGACGAGGCGACCGACGAGCCCTCCCGGTTCACCAGGAAGATGCCCGCGACCACGATGAGCGCCACCACGACCAGCGCCGCCAGGCCGCCGAACACCCACGGCATGGGGTTGCGCTGCTTCGGCGGCGGGCCGAAGCCCGGGCCGGGGAGCGGCGCGCCGCCCCACTGCGCCTGACCGCCCGGCTGCTGCCCGTAGGGGCCACCCTCGTGCCCGTACGTGGGCAGCACCCGGGTGGGCTGGGGCGAGCCGTAAGGAGGCTGTCCGGGGCCGCCGGGCTGTCCGGGGCCGCCCGGCTGTCCAGGGCCGCCCTGCTGTCCGGGGCCGGGCTGGTCGCCCTGCGCGTACGGTTGCGGGGCGAAGGCCGGCTGGCCGTACTGGAGCGTCGGGTTCGCCGGGGTGGCCGACCAGTCGTGGCCGGGCTGCGACCCCGAGGGCGGCTGCTGCTGTGGCGCCGCCCCGGGCTCCTGAGGATGCGTCGCGTCGGTCCACTGGGCGCCGTCCCACCAACGGAGTTGGGGCGATCCGTAGGGGTCCGGGTACCAGCCCGCGGGGGTCTGCGTGGTCATGCTGGCCAGATTAGTAAGAACCGCATTGATATGCATTGTCGGCGGCGGTGTCGCCGACCGCACCTCAGCACTTGTACGTGAAGCTCGCCTTGTCGGTGCGCACGGGGCCCGGCGACAGGACGCGCAACGTGGCCGTCGCCTTGACCGTGCTCCTGCCCTTGAGCGCCCACCTCAGCGGCACCTGGTAGGAGGTCTGGTCGGCGGTGGTGCGCAGGGTCCGCCTGACCACCTCCTTGTCGAGATTCTTGCGCCACTCGTACTGGATCTCGCCCGTGCCGCCGTTGGTCACGATGGTGCCGGTGATCACCACGGCGCTGTCGCAGCCCTGCGGCTTCCTGGGGCCGGCGACGTCCACCGACGCGACCGCCAGCTCGGGTCCGGCGCCGCCCAGCTTGAGCCAGGCCAGGATCGCGCCCGCCATGACGACCGCGAACAGCGCCGCGGCGAGGACCGTGCGGCGGCGCCGCGCCCGTGAGGCCCGGACGGCGCGGCCGCCCCGGACGGTCTGCTCCTCCTTGCCCTCGCGCCACATCCGCTCCGCGGTGGTCTCCGACCTGTCCTGCCGCGTCTCCACGCCGGGACCGAACCGCATCGCCGCCGAGCTCTCGGCGGGCCCGCCGTAGGGGGCCGGGGAGCGGCCGGGCACACGCAGGAGCGTGACGATGTCGCCCTCGTCCACCGGCTCCGGAGGGTACGGCAGCGCCCGCACGGGCGGCTGGGCGAACGCCGAGCGTCCGCGGGCCGCCTGGGCCAGCCCGTCACGGCTGACCATGCCGCCAGGCAGCGCGCCCCGCCCGGACAGCACCGTGTCGCGCGCGGCGGCCAGGCCGTGGGTGGTGGCCGTGGCGGCCGCCCGCTCGAACAGCTCGACGGCTCCGGGCGCGTCCCGCACCGAGGCGGCCAGCCCACGGGCCAGCGCCGCCCACGACTCGGCGTCGCGCGCCGGCGGCGACGCCTGGCCCCGGATGGCGTCGCTCAGCCCACGCTCCGACAGCAGGGCCCCGCCGTCGGCCGCGATGACCACGGTCCCCGGGTGCAGCGAGCCGTGCGCCACCCCCGCGGCGTGCAGCGTGAGCAACGTCTGGGCCGTCTCCGCGAGCACCGACGCGGCGCCGCCCGCGTCCAAGGCATCGGCGTTCAGCAGGTCGGACAGCGTGGGGCTGACCGCCTGCGCGGTGAGCAGCCACACCTGCTCCCCGGCGGCCACCACGTCCGCCACCGGGATCAGGCCGCCGAGCCCGCCCAGCACCAGCCGCTGGTCGGTCAGGACGGCCGCCACGACCCGGTCGCGGACGCCGGGCAGCCCGACCACCCTCGGGTCGAACAGCAGCGCCCCGGCCCGTCGGCCGTCCGGCGCGATCGCGTCGATCCAGTTGCCCACCTCGGTGATCCAGGTGTGCTCGGTCAGCCGGAATCCGGCGATGCCGTCCCTGGCGTTCTCCATCGCGCCGCCCCCCGGCGCTGTCAGCGCCTGCTCCGGTGCCGCCCCGCCACGCGGCGTCTGACCGCAAGTGTGAACGGAACCGCCCCCGACGTCACCAGCCCGGTCGCGAGCAGCACGCCCGCCGCGCTGCCCCGCTCGTCGGCCGGAGCCACGCGCGGGATCTCGCCGCCGCCCCCGGTCGGCTCCCCGTCGCCCCTGGTGGGCCCGCCGAGGGTGGGGTCGCCCTCGCCGCCTCCGTTGCCTCCGTCGCCGCCTCGGGTCGAGGACGGCTGGGTCGTCTGTGAAGGCTGGGTCGTCTGGGTGGGTTCGCTCGTCTGGGTGGGCGGGGTACGGGTCGGCGTGGTGAACGTCGGCTGCGGGCTCGTGGCCGGGGGCGACGAGGGCCGCGGCGCGGTCGTGGCGCCGTCCTGGTCGTCGAGCGTGCCGAGGACCCGCGGCTCGTCCGACGCGGTGGGCGTCGGCGTCCTGGTCGCCCGCGTCGCCCGCGTCCTCGTCGGGGTGGGCGTCGTCCGGGGCGTGCGGCGGGCGCGGGGCGTGGGCGTCGCGGTCCTCGTCGCCACGGGCGCGGCGGTCGCGGTCGGCCCGGTCGTCGGCGTCTGCTCGGCGGAGGGCGCCGGGTCGTCCGACGGCTCCCCGGTGGGCTCCTCCGTCGGCTCCTCCGTCGGCTCCTCCGAGGGGTCGTCCGACGGGTCGCCGATGCCGGGCTCGCCCGCCGCGGGGGAGTCCGCGGTGGGCGTCACCGGGGTGATCTGCGCCCGCAGGGTCGTGTTCCCGTCGAACACGTTGACCGCCACCAGCGCCACGCCGACCACCACGGCGACGCATGCCGTACCGATGAGGATCTTCGACGACAGCCTGGCCAGCAGCTTCGACGGCTCGGGGAAGCGCGTCTCGGCGAGCGAGGTCTGCGCCTCCGCCGGCACCTCGAGGGGCGTCGGGAACAGCGCGACCAGCAGCGCGGCCAGGCTCGACAGGCGCCGGCGTCCGCGCTCCTCCCAGCCGGCTCCGTACGCCTCGGCCGCGACGGCCTCCAGCTCGGTCAGGAACGCCTCGGCGGACGGCGGCCGCTCGGAGGCGTCCTTGGCCAGGCCCCGCCGGACCAGCCCCTGCAGCGGGGCGGGAACCTCGTCGACCGGCGGCTGCGCGCTCTGGTGCTGCCGGGCGAGCGCCGCCATGGTGGACCCGCGGAACGGGCGGGTGCCGGTCAGGCACTCGAAGAACACGACGGTGGCGGCGTACACGTCGGTGGAGGGCGCGGCCGGCGCGCCCGACCACTGCTCGGGCGCCATGTACGGCGGGGTGCCGGCGGCGCTCGCCTGCTCGCCGGCCCGCGCCGCGATGCCGAAGTCGACGAGCTTGCTCGCGCCGTCGGCCTGGACCATGACGTTCTCGGGCTTGAAGTCGCGGTGGACCACGCCGATGGCGTGCGCGGCGGCCAGGCCCTTGAGCGAGCCCTTCAGCACGGCCAGCGCGGCCTCGGCCCCGGTCGGGCCCTCGGAGCGGAGCAGCTGGCGCAGCGAGACGCCGTTCACCAGCTCCATCACGATGGCCGCGCCGGGGCCTGCCTCGACGTAGTCGATCAGGCGGGCGTTGTACGGGCCGCGCAGTGTGCCGAGGAGGCGCGCCTCGTGCCGGAAGCGGGCGACGAAGCCCACGTCGGCCCGGAGCTCGTCGGAAAGGTACTTGATGGCGACCTCGGCGCCGTCGTGGTCACGCCGCGCCAGCACCACCCGGCCGGCGGACCCGCTGCCCAGCTCCCGGACGGCGTGGTAACCGGGGACCTCCCATTGCCCACCACCGTGCATAACTGTCTCCTCTGCACATTTATGGGCCCCCACCCTGAACAAACGAACCGTAGCTTAACCAGCGGCAAGCGTTTTCTGGGCCCGGTTATCCCGATAAGCCGGAAATTGCAACCTCGCCACCCCGCCACGCGCCCATTCTCGGCCCGGTCCCGGGTGTCTCGCGCGGCTGGGACCGGGGTGCCGGCACGGATGGCGGGGGCTCGGAGAGGCCGTTCCCGGGTCAGCCGGGCTCGCCGGGTGCCGGCTGGTCGGTCGTGGGCTCGTCCGGGCGGGGTGAGGGCGTCACGGGCGGGCCGGAGCCGGGCGGGTCCGTGGACGGGTCGGGGTCATGGGACGGCTCCTCCTCCGGCGGGCATTCCGGCGTGGAGCCGCTCGCCTCGTCGCCGCCCCCGGCCGCGCCCGGCCGCGTCGCCGCCCGTACGGCCCAGCGCGCCCCGCACGGCAGCTCGCCGAACGCGTGGCTCAGCGTGCGGGTGTACGACGTGTCACCCGAAAGCGTGAGCTGCTCGGTGTGCTGGCTGCCCCCGGCCGAGAACGTGACGGCCAGCCGCACCGGGCGGTCGTTCACCGTCGAGACCGTGACCACCGCGACGGCCGCGCCCCGGCCGTTGACCGTGGCCCGGGCGATGGACACCCGCCGGACCCCCGGCGGGCACGTCACCCGCGTGCGAGCGCTCGCCTGCTCACCGCCGGCCGTGACCGTCACGGACAACGTCGCCCCGCACGGCCTGGTCCTGAAGCCCTGCCCGAACGTGCGGCTGTAGGAGGTGCGGCCGCCCAGCGTGGCGGTCGCGGTGCCGACGGTGTCCCCGTTGACCGCGAATCTCGCCTGCACCGGCACCTCCCCGGTGCCGCTCGTCGTCACCCGGACGCGCGCGGAGGCGCCGGTGCCCGGTGAGGGCGACATGTCCAGCGACACCCTCAGACCCGTCACGGTCGTGGGGCACGGCGGGACGCTCAGCGTGGTGGTCCTGGCCCCTCCGGGAGCGGCGGGCGTGGTGGCGACGGTCAGCGTGACGGTCCTGCCGCAGGGACGCTCGGCCAGGGTGTGGCTGAGCGCGCGGGTGTAGGTGGTGCGGCCGCTGAGCCGCAGCCGCTGGGTGTGGACGGTTTCGCCCGCCACCGCCCAGGTGGCGCTCGCGCCGATGGGCGCGACGCCGGTGGCGCGGATCGTGACCGTGGCCGCGGCGACGGCGTCCTCGTTCACCGTGAGGCCGCCGAGGGCGAGCGCCGCCACCGAGGTCGCAGGCACCGGCGTGGGGGCCGGCGTGCTCGGAGGAAGCGTCGTCGGGGGAAGCGTGGTGGGGGGAAGCGTGGTGGGGGGAAGCGTGGTCGGCCGGGATGTCGTGGGTCGCCGGGTGGTGGGCGGCTGGGTGGTCGGCGGCGTGACCGTCACCCGGGGCGTGGGCCGCCGCGTGGTACGCGCGGGCAGAGGCGTGGGCGTCCGGCCGCGTGTGGCCGTGGGCGTGGGACCGTCGCTGGTCGCCGGGACGATCACGGCCGGCCCGGTGCTCTCCGGCGGGAACACGGCCGGCTCCGGGGTCGCGCTCTCCGTGGCGCCCACCGGTGTGGCGGGCGGCGACACCAGCTCGGCAGGCCCGGCGGAGTCGCTCGGCGCGGCGGCCGCCACGTCTATGGGCCTGGGCAGCAGCCGGTCCCGGCTCGCCAGCACGAACACCGCGGCGACGGCCACCACGACGGCCAGGCTGGCGCCCATGGCCAGCCGCACCGCGTTGTGCCGGGCGGCCCGCGCCACCGTGCGCCCCAGCTCGTGCCCGCCGCGGAAGACCGTCCGGGCCAGCGACGTGCTCGCCTGCGCGGGCGGCGTCTCGGGCACGGGCAGCAGCAGGGCGAGCAGCGCGACAAGCCCGGCCAGCCGCCGCCTGCCGCGCTCCTCCCAGTCGTCGCCGTACGCGGCCCGCGCCGTCTCCTCCAGCTCCGCTACGAACGCCTCGGCGCCGCGCGGCCGGTCGGCCGGGTCCTTGGCCAGGCCGCGCATGAGCAGCTCGCGCACCGGCTCGGGCGCGTCCTGGACGGGGATCGGGGCGTACACGTGCTGGTAGCCGAGCACGCTCGGCTCGGTCGAGCGGTAGGGCCGGTGACCGGTCAGGCACTCGAAGAAGACGGCCGTCGCCGCGTACACGTCGGTCGCGGGTGAGGCGGGGGCGCCGGCCCACAGCTCGGGAGCCATGTACGGGGGCGTCCCCTCGGGCCGCGCGGTCGCGCCCTCCCGCACGGCGATGCCGAAGTCGACGAGCTTGCTCACCCCGTCGTCGCGGACGATGACGTTCTCCGGCTTGTAGTCCTTGTGGACCAGGCGCAGCCGGTGCGCCCGCGCGAGGCCGAGCAGCGACCCCTTCAGCACGGTCAGCGCCGCCTCCGGCCCCGTCGTGCCGTTCTCGCGCAGCAGCGCCCGCAGCGACACGCCGTTGACCAGCTCCATCACGATGGCGGCGCCGTCATGGTCCTGGACGTACTCCCACATCGTGGCGATGTGCGGGTCGCGCAGCGTGACCAGCAGGCGCGCCTCCGACTGGAAGCGGGCGAGCGCCTCGGGGTCGCGCCGTAACTCCTCGGAGAGGTACTTGACGGCGACCCTGACGCCCGTCTCGTCGTGCACGGCCAGCACGACTCTGCCGCTGCCGCCCGACCCGAGCTGCTTGACTTCCGTATAACCGGGAGCGCTCCACTCCATTTTGCCTCTCCCATCAGGAGCCGGCCCACCTGATGAGACGCGTGATCTAGCGAACTGGTTTGCCAGGTGGCTCTGGATTCATGGAACTACCGACGGCCGCCGATGTGAACAGGCACATCCATACCTTCTCGGAGCAGCGGGTCCGGCACGGGCGCGCCCCACGACGTGACCAGGGGCAGCACGCCGGCCCAGACCGGCAGGCCGTGGTCCTCGTCCTCGTCGACCGGGCCGCCGCGCCGGATCTTGACCGACGCCTCGTCCAGCGGCAGCGCGAGCACGGCCGTCGCGGCCAGCTCCTTGCGGTTCGGGCGGCGGGCGTAGTCCCACTGGCCGGGGGCGAGCCGCTCGGTCAGCACGCGCAGCCCGGTGAGCCGCTCGTCGTCGTCCGTGACCAGGCGGGCGGTGCCGTAGATGACGGCCGAGCGGTAGTTGACGGAGTGGTGGAACACCGACCGGGCCAGCACGATCCCGTCCAGATGGGTCACCGTGACGCACACCTCGGCCCCCTCGGCGGCGCGCAGGGAGCGGGCGCCGGTGGAGCCGTGCAGGTAGAGGGTGTCGCCGTCGCGCCCGTAGCCGGTCGGCACCACCATCGGGTGGCCGTCGGCCACGACGCCGAGGTGACAGATGAGGCCGGCGTCCAGCACCTCGTACAGGTCGTTCCGGTCGGCGCTGCCACGCTCCTTCGAGCGGCCGAGCGTGGTGCGGGGCGTGGTGGAGAGCATGGGCACGACGCTAACCCGCGAGTGGACCTATCCTGTAGGGCCACTATTCCCGCCTTCCTGGAGACCACTTCCGTGCGCAGCCTGCTCGACCTGCCCGTCTCTCTGGAGCGGCACTCGCCCGTGCCGCTCTCGTCGCAGCTCGCCGGGTGGCTGCGCCGGGCCATGCTGGCGGGCACGCTCGCGGCCGGGGAGCGGCTGCCGTCCTCGCGCGGGCTGGCCGCGCAGCTCGCGGTGAGCCGCACGGTCGTCACGGAGGCGTACCAGCAGCTGTACGCGGAGGGCTGGCTGGAGGGCAGGCACGGGTCCGGCACCTTCGTGGCCGCCCTGGAGGAGGCCGCCGACCGGATCGGCCTCCCGCCCTCGGCTCCGGCCCCCGCCCGTACGCCCGTCCCGGCGGCGAGTCCCCGTCCGTCCGAGGGGATCGACCTGAGGCCCGGCAGGCCGTGGGTACGCGACTACGACGACGCCGCCTGGAAGCGCGCCTGGCGCAGGGCCGCCGACCTTCCGCCCGGCGACTCGCCCGACCCGTACGGCCTGCGGCGCCTGCGCGAGCTGCTGGCCGGGCACCTGAGACGGGCCAGGGCCGTGGCCGTCGGGCCGGAGAACATCCTCGTCACCCGCGGCACCGGCAACGGCCTCGACCTGTGCGCGCTCGCCCTGCTCGGCGCCGGTACCCGCGCGGGCGTGGAGGACCCCGGCTACCACGTGGCGCGCACCGTGTTCGCCGCCCGGGGCGCCGAGGTCGTGCCCTGCCCGGTGGACGAGGACGGCGTGGTCGTGGACGGCCTGCCCGGCGACCTGCGCCTCCTGTACACCACGCCCGCCCACCAGTACCCCCTGGGCGGCCGGCTGCCGATCCCGCGCCGCGAGCGGCTGCTGGCCTGGGCGCGGCGCAGCGGCGCGATGATCGTGGAGGACGACTACGACGCCGAGTTCCGCTACGACGTGGGCCCCCTGCCCGCCCTGTACGGACTGGACCCGTCGCGCGTGGTGCTGCTCGGCACGCTGTCGAAGACGCTGGCGCCGGACGTCGGCGTGGGCTGGCTGGTGGGCCCGCCGGAGCTGGTGGACCGGATCGCCGCTCTGCGCCTGGCGGTGGCCGACCGCACCAGCGGCCCGGTGCAGCAGGCCGTCGCCACCCTGCTCGAACGCGGCGATCTCGACCGCCACCTGCGCCGCATGCGCCTGGAGTACGCCCGCCGCCGCGCGGCCGTGGTCGAGATCCTGGGCCCGGTCTGCCGGCTGCGCGGGGACACGGCGGGGCTTCACGTGCTGGCCGAGCTGCCCCACGACACCATCGGGCGGGTGGTGGAGCGCGCCGCCGAGCGGGGTGTCCTGCTCGACGTGCCCGAACGGCACTGGCACACGCCGGGCGCGCCGCTCGGGCTGGTGATCGGGTACGGCTCGGCTTCCCTGCCGGACGTGCGCCGCGCCTGCCACGTCCTGGCCGAGCTCATCCGTACGGGCTGATCGGGGGCCGGACAGGGTGGGTCGGGGTCAGACGGGCGGCGGCGGGGCCGGGGCGAGGTGGCGCACGACCGGCAGCGCCCGGGTCGCGTGGACCGGGTCCACCGGCAGCACGTGCCGGGCCCACCAGCGGGCCACCTCGGGGTACGGCGACGGCTCGGTGAAGCCGGGCGCGTAGTCGTCGTAGGGCGGGTCGTACAGGTAGCCCACCGCCACCCCGTGCCGTTCGAGCGCGGCGATGGCCGCGTCGCGGTCGTGCACCAGCAGCGGCACCCGGAACAGCGGCTGGTCGAGGTGGTCGCGCACGCCCTCGGCGACCGTGGGCAGCTCGGCCAGCATCCGCACCCCGGAGATCCGCCGCTCCCGCTCGGCGGCCACCCCGGCCAGGCGGGCCTCCTGGTAGCGCCGGGCGATCCGTCCCTTGCGCACCCGGTAGTCGTGCAGGTCGGCACGCACCCACGGGTCGAACGGCGCCAGCTCGGGCACGTGCTTCATGGTGCGGGCCAGCTCGTCGCCGCGCAGCTCGATGCGGTAGCCGAGGCGCTCCTCCTGCAGCCCCAGCAGGCGGGCGAGCCGGAGGGCCGGGCGGACGAGGTCGAGGCGGAGGGCGGCGCGCCGGGCCGCGGAGGTGGTCACGGCGAGCAGCTCCGCCCGCCAGGAGCCCGGCTCCAGGACGAGGTCGCGGGCCTGTTCGAGGGCGCGTAAGTCGTCCTCGCCCGCCACGACCAGCACGCCGCCGGACCCGGCGCCGCAGTGCTTGGACAGGCTGTAGACGCCGGCCTGGCCGAAGGTGCCGAGCGGGCGCCCGTCGACGGACGTCTCCAGCGCGTGGGCGAGGTCCTCGATGAGGATCTTCCCGGCGAAGGCGCCGACCCGGTCCGGCAGGCCGTACATGTTGGTGGTGAGGACCGCGTCGACGGTGGACAGGTCGACGCGGCCGGTGTCGATGTTGCCGTCGCGCGGCGACAGCGGCGCCATGACCGGCCGCAGGCCGGCGGCGATCACCAGGAACAGGATCTCGTCGGCGGAGACCGGCGACATGAGCAGCCGCTGGCCGGGCACGCACCAGTGGCGCAGCGCGAGGTAGAGGCCGAGGCGGTTGGAGGGAAGCAGGAGGCAGTGGCGTCCGGTCCGCTCCGCGAGCAGCCTCACGGCTGGATGGCCGTGCGCAGCCGGCCGAAGGTCTTGAGGACCCGGTCGGCCGTGCGGTGCAGGACGGGGTTGGCGAGGACCGTGGCGCGGGTCTTGCGCGCGGGCACGCGCATCAGCCAGTGGACGCCGGCCGCGGGCCCGATCGTGGCGACGCGGCCCTCGGCGACCCGGAACTCGCCGTTCTTCAGCTTGTCCTTGTACTCCTTCTGGCCGCGCCCCATGTCGATGACCTCGACGCCGGACGCCGCCGCCTGCTCGGCCATGGCCAGGTGGTGGATGAGGCCGGGGGAGTACTTGGCGTAGGCGGTGTCGTAGGCGGGGAACCAGCCGACGAGCGTGGTGCGGGTGCGCAGGCCGAAGTGCCCGGCGATCGGCACGCCGCCGGCGTAGACCATGTCCAGCACCCCCGCGAACTGGTCGGTGCGGGTGGCGTGCAGCCGCTCGACCAGCTCGACGATCCACCGGTGCGCGAACCGGTCGGTGCGGCCGGTGCGGCGGTACTGCTCGGCCTTCCAGCCGATCAGGGTGTGCAGCGGCTCGACGTCGGTGATCGCGTAGTCGTGGCGGACCTCTCCGGCCTCGCGTTCGAGCTTGCGCTCCTTGGCGAGGGTGGACTTGTACGTCTTGCCGGAGTGCTCCCGCAGGAACGCGATGTACTTCTCATGGCCGTCGCGCAGGTCGATGATGGGCGACGGGTGGCTCTCGTGCCGGGCGGCCAGCATGGGCTGATCCGCGACCAGGTGGTCGAACTCGTAGACGGAGAGCCCGCACAGCCGGAGCAGCCGGTGCGGGTCGATCTCGACGTCCTTGGCGTGGACCAGGCCCTGCGCGTCGGTCAGCCCCGCGGCGACCGGCTTGCCGATGCCGAGCGGATGTCGCTCGAACGGGAAGAACCCCACGATGTCGGCGCCGTCGTAGATGACCGCGACGCGCACCACGTCGCGCGACTCGCCGACGGCGATCGTGAACTCCGGCGACAGGAAGGGGTTGTCGAACCCCGCATGCGCCTCCTGGAGCGCTCGCCACCGGCTCAGCTCCGGTGCGCCCAGGTCACGGGGGTGGGCAAGTGAGACGCGCATGGGCTCCTACTGGCGATATGCCGTGTGCTGTCGAGCGTGGAGGGTACACCGTGCAAGGGACAGGTTAACCGTTGCTACCAGTAGTCATTGACGCAGGTCCGGAACGTTACACAACTCTAAGCTGGCATTCAGTACCGAGTGGCGTTCTAATGTGTGTCCATGACGGTCCCCGGAATCGACCTGCCCCGCCTGAGCGCATGGATGGCGGACCACGTGCCTGACACGGGTGAGCCGCTTTCAGTGTCGCTGATCTCGGGGGGCAGGTCCAATCTGACCTACCTCGTCGAGGGCCGCGACCGGCGCGTGGTGCTGCGCCGCCCGCCGCTGGGCCACGTGCTGCCGACGGCGCACGACATGCGGCGGGAGTGGCGGGTGATCTCGGCCCTCGCCCCGACGCCCGTCCCCGTGCCCGAGCCGGTCGCGTTCTGCGCCGACGAGGACGTCATCGGCGCGCCGTTCTACCTGATGGGGCACGTCGAGGGCGCGGCCGTGCGCACCAAGGAGGAGCTCGGCGAGCCCGAGCCGGAGCACGCGCGGCGGCTGTCGGAGCGGCTGGCCGAGGTGCTGGCCGCCATCCACGCCGTCGACCACCGCGAGGTGGGCCTCGACGGCTTCGGCCGTCCCGACGGCTACCTGGCCAGGCAGCTCGACCGCTGGTGCCAGCAGTGGGAGCGCTCGAAGACCGCCGAGCTGCCCGAGTACGACCGGCTGGTGACCCGGCTGCGCGACCGGCTGCCGCCCGCGTCGGCGGGCACGCTCGTCCACGGCGACTACCGGCTCGACAACACGCTCGTCCGGCTCGCGCCCGAGCCCGAGATCATGGCCGTGGTCGACTGGGAGATGTCCACGCTCGGCGACCCGCTGGCCGACCTCGGGCTGACGCTGACCTACTGGCAGGACCCGGGTGACGAGGAGCGCGCCTCGATCCCGGTGGCCGGTGACGTGACGCTGGCGCCCGGCTTCCTGAGCGCGGCGGAGTTCGCGGCGCACTACGCCAAGGCGTCCGGCCGGGACATCCCGGACCTCGGCTTCTACGTCGCCTTCGGAAACTTCAAGCTGGCGGTCATCGTGGAGGGTATCCACGCCCGGTTCCGCCAGGGTAAGACCGTGGGGGAGGGGTTCGAGGAGATCGGCTCCGCGGTGCCCGTCCTCATCGCCCGCGCCCACCGCATGCTGGAGCCGTCATGAGCACTGTCGCGTTGATCACCGGAGCGGCGAGCGGCATCGGAGCCGCGGTCGCGCGGCGGCTGTCCGCCGGCGGGGCCAGGTGCGTCCTCGTCGACCTCGACGGGGAGGGCGCCGAGCGGCTCGCCAAGGAGACCGGCGGGGTCGCGCTCGCCGCCGATGTCAGCACCGAGCAGGCGAGCCGCGACGCCGTCGCGCTCGCCGAGCAGCGGTACGGCAGGCTGGACGTGGTCCACCTCAACGCGGGCATCGCCACCGGGATCGACCTCGGGGCGTTCGACGCGGCGCGCTACCGCACGGCGCTCGGCGTCAACGTGGACGGCGTCGTCTTCGGCGTCGTGGCCGCCCTGCCGCTGCTCAGGCGCTCGGGGGGCGGCGCGGTCGTGGTGACTTCCTCGCTCGCGGGGCTCGTCGGCTACGACGGCGACCCGATCTACACGATGACCAAGCACGCCGTGATCGGCCTCGTCCGGGCGCTCGCGACGCCCCTCGCCGCCGACGGCGTCCGCATCAGCGCCGTGTGCCCCGGCTTCACCGACACCCCTCTGGTGGCCGAGGAGCGGGAGACCTTCCTGAACGCCGGCTTCCCGCTGCTCACCGCCGAGGACGTGGCCGCCGCGGTCGAGAGCGCCTGCTACGCCGATCCCGGCACGTTGCTCGTCGTGCAGCCCGGACGGCAACCGGTGCCGTACCGTTATGCGGGCGTCCCCGGTCCGGCGGGCGGCGAGCGGCCGCCCGCGCTCTGAGTCGGCGGCAAGTAGCCTGCAAGTGGCATAGATACGGTTATAGGCACGGATGCTGTGGCATCCGGTCACCGTGCACGCGTGAGGGTGGAGGTTCCCGTGATTCCCAGCGATGGTCGGCATGCCCGCAGGCGGTCGCCGTGGCCACTCGCCGTGGGAGCGGGCATCGTGGCGGTCCTGCTCGTCGCAGGGATCATGGTGTACGCGGGGACGCGCGGCTCGCGGGACGGGTACAAGGGCGGCGAGGTGGCCGAGGCCGGCCCGTCGCAGCCCCCGCCCAGCCTGGAGCCCCCGCCGAAGCTGGACAACTGGCCGCGCTGGGGTGTCACCCATACCCAGTACAGCGCCGACACCGCGCCCCGCCCCGTGGCCGAGCAGGCCAGGGGCATCCTGGGCCGGGTCCCGCTCCTGCAGAACCAGCACATCATGGGCTGGGGCGTCGGCAACCCCGAGCCGAGCCCCGGCCAGTACGCCCTCGCCCAGCTCGACCGGCGGATGAAGTTCATCTCCTCCTCGCGCGGGACGCCGGTCATCACGCTGTGCTGCGCGCCCGACTGGATGAAGGGCGGCCAGGCCGGCCGCACCGACTGGAGCAAGAACCACACGGTCGCGCCCGAGCGTGAGCACTTCGACGACTACGCGAAGCTCGCCGCGAAGGTCGCCCGCCAGTACCCGACCGTCAAGCACTACATGGTCTGGAACGAGTTCAAGGGCTTCTGGGACCCCACGACCAACCGGTGGGACGCCGAGGGCTACACCGAGATGTACAACAAGGTCTACGACGCTCTCAAGCGCGTCGACGGCGACATCCAGGTGGGCGGCCCCTACGTGCCGATCGAGACCAGTGCCAACCCCGGCCCCTCCGAGCTGAGCGGGCCGTGGGGCACGGTCGACCAGCGCGCCCTCGACGCGATCGAGTACTGGATCCAGCACAAGAAGGGCGCCGACTTCATCGTCGTCGACGGCGCGTCCATGACCAACGAGAAGGGCAACATCCCCGACGACTTCGCCGCGCAGGCCAAGTTCGGCGCGATCACCTCGTGGTTGCGCAAGAAGAGCAACGACATGCCCGTCTGGTGGGCCGAGTGGTACAACGAGCCGCAGAACTCCGGCTGGAGCGAGGCCAGGCGCACCGCCCTGCAGGCCGCCACCATGATGGAGTTCGCGCGCGGCGGCGTCACGACGGCCCTCTACTGGAACCCGCAGCAGAAGAGCGGCGCCCGCGAGTGCCACGGCTGCGTGTGGGACGCCGACGGCCGGGAGATGCCCATGGCCGGGCTGCTCAGCGGCTTCACCCGCTGGTTCCCCGCCGGGGTGGCGCTGGAGCAGGTCCAGTCGTCCGACGCGCGGGTCAAGGTCCTGGCGCAGGCCCAGCAGGTCGTCATGGTCAACAGCGCCGCCACCGACGTCACCGCCACCGTGGACGGCAAGCAGGTGACGCTCAAGCCGTACGAGATCAGGTGGAGCGGCCGCGGTCAGGGCTGAGCGGGGCTCTGCACGGCCGGGGCGGCCCCGGCGATCCTTCCCGGCCGGCTCCAGTACGTCAGGTAGCGCAGCAGCCACTCCACCGGGCCGTACCTGTGCCCGCGCAGCCACCACCGGCTGTAGACGACCTGCGCCGCGAAGATGACCAGCGCGATCAGCACCTCCACCGGCGGGCTGACCTGGTCCACCAGCGCCAGGCCGTACCCGGTGAAGATGAGGCCGCAGATCAGCGACTGGGCGAGGTAGTTGCTCAGCGCCATGCGGCCGGGCGCCGCCAGCGCGCTCGCGAGGCGCGGCACGTGCGGCAGCACGCGCAGGAACGTGGCGGCGTAGGCGGCGGCCAGCAGCGGCGCGGTGACCAGGTCCAGCGCCTCGCCGAGGAACTTGTGCACCGAGCCGTTCCAGGCCGACATCGTGTAGACGGCGGCGCCGGCGAGGCCGACCGTGAAGCCGGCCCACTGCAGCCGCCGCAGCGCCTTCGTGTGCGCGGACGGGTCGCGCAGCAGCCCCAGCTTGCCGACCGCCAGGCCGATCAGCGCGGCGGCGAGCACGGCCGGCCCCTGGAAGAGCAGGCGCAGCACGACGATCAGCGACAGCTTGCGCACGTGCTCGGAGACGATGTCGACGGCGGAGCCGGCCAGCGACTGGTCCGACTTGATGGCCTCGGCGACGCCGTGGGACACCGTGCCCGCCGTGTCGAGGCCCAGCGCCGCCAGCCCGGCCAGGAACACGAAGCCCAGCGCGAGCAGGCTGGTCAGCACGACCGCCAGCATGACCGCGTTCTTCGGCGACAGCTTGCGCAGCAGCAGCAGCGCGAGCCCCACCCCGGCGTACGTGGTGAGGATGTCGCCCGGGAACAGCAGCACGGCGTGCACGAGCCCGATCACGAAGAGCCCCGCCACCCGCCGCAGGAACATCGGCGTGAACGGCATGCGCCGGCGCACCGCGGAGTCCAGTTGCAGCGTGAAGCTGTAGCCGAACAGGAAGGAGAACAGCAGGTAGAACTTGTTCTCCAGGAGGAGTGTCACGCTCCAGCGCACGCCCCAGTCGAGCGAGGAGTGGAACGCGGGCTCCGCCATCCCGGCCATCCGGTAGCCGGAGGCCAGGAAGGCGATGTTGACCAGGAGGATGCCGAGCAGCGAGAAGCCGCGCAAGGCGTCGACCGAGGTGATCCGTGACGCCCGCGCGTCCCGCATGGCGCCGTCTGCCCGTTGTGCCGTCATCACGGATCATCATCCCGCATAACCTGAGAGGTTCCTGTGAGTTCAGTTATTTAGCGCGATGTAGATGAAGCGCTCGGCTATGACGCCCACCGCGATGACGAAGGCCGGGACCGCGACGAACAGCAGCCGCTTACGCGCCCTGGGCGCCCGCGTGGGCCCGTGCAGCCGGATCACCTCGTAGGCGAACAGCGTCAGCCACGTCACGGCCAGCGCCGCGAGGCCGACGGGCGTCCACGGCGACGTGGGGTCGCCCCGGCCCTTGTACGGCTGGGGATCGGGGATCTCCGTGCCCCTGACGAACTTCTTCAGCGTGTAGAGCGCGGCGTCCTCGTTGGAGTACACCTTCTTCAGCTCCGGCGAGGCTTCGAGCGCCGCCTGGAACTTCTCCCGCCAGCCCTCGGGGAACCCTTCGTTGAGCTGGAGGTAGCTCACCTGGCCGCGGGTCACCGCCAGGAACGTGTTGCGCGGGCTCGCCTTGAGCTTCTCCAGCGCGCCGGAGATGTTGGCCGGGTCCTTGTAGACCAGCACCTGGCCGGAGAAGTTGACCAGCTCCACGTCCTTCTCGCCCCACGGCATGGTGGGCGTGACCTCCGGGCCCACCTTCGGCACCAGGTACACCACGCGGGCGCTCGGCTTGTCGTGCTCGTACACGTAGTGCATGGCCGCGACCTCGCCGCTGGTCACCCGCTCGAACTTCTCGTTGCCGTAGCGGGCGACGAGGAAGGCCATCGCGAACAGCACGGCGAAGAACGCCGCGAGCAGCACCGACAGCTTCCGGGTCAGCTCGGGGTTGAAGCGGACGTTCCGCCTGCGGATCGGCACGGTCTCCTCGCGCACGTCCGCGCTGTCCGAGGGCAGGTTCGGGAAGAACGCGTACGCGGCCAGCAGGCAGGCGCCGGGCATCGCGAACAGGTAGATGCGCAGCCCGATCTCGCCGCCGTAGCTCTGCAGCCCCAGCGCCAGCACGGGCACGCACAGCAGGATCAGCGAGGCGCGGTCGAACACGCCGCGGCGCAGCCGGCGCAGCAGGCCGACGGCGGCCAGCGACAGGATCACGACCAGGATGCCGAGCCGCGCCTTCAGCACCATCGCGTGCGCGGGGTCGCTGCCCGCGATCCGGTCGCCGGTGTTGCGCTGGAGATTGTCGAAGATCCTGCCCAGGCCGCCGAAGATCGCGTCGATCTGGCCGGCCCAGAAGCCCACGGTCTCGTAGCTGATCCAGGCCAGGACGACCAGGCCGAGGAAGAACGGCAGCGACCAGGTCAGCGACGTCCGCTTGAAGATGAGGAACGCCGTGATGACGCCGAGCATCATGAACGGCGTGATCTGGTGCGAAGCCGTCGAAGCGAAGAACAGCGCCAGCAGCAGCGTCAGCATGAGCAGCTTGTCGGCGCGGTAGGTGCCGGTGTTGGCGATCTCGCCCGGCGTCATGGCGTCGAGACGGCCGAGCCACTTGCGCAGCCCCTTCTCAGGGACCGGCTTCGTGCGCGGCTCCACCCGCCCGAACCAGCGCAACAGGATCGCCACGAACGCCAGATACAGGGCGAACGTGAAGCCCTGGGGCGAGAAGTAGTCCTGGCCGATCCACTGCACGAGGACGAACAGCAGCGCCGCGAACCAGCGCGCCCGCGTGGTCGCCACCACCTGCCGCAGGATGAGCACGAACGGCAGCAGGTAGAGCAGGTTGGACAGCAGCGGCGTCCACATCAGGATCGGCGTCATGTCCGTGATGCCGGCCGCCTTGGTCACGAACGCGAACAGCGCGAAGAAGCCCGGCCAGCCCATGCGCGCGTCGATGCTGATCGCCGTCTCACCGGTGCGGCCGATGAAGTCGACGAAGCCCGCGTGGATGTAGGCCGTGGGGAAGCGCGGCTCGGTGGCCACCAGGGCGCCCGCGCCGTGCAGCGCGAACGTGATCGTGGCGATCTGGAACAGCAGCAGGAACTTGCGGTCGGTCGACTGGGCGACCGTGACGAAGAACGCCACCAGCATGATGAGGATGGCGGCGAACGCGCTGGCGGGCAGAGCCGCGATCAGGCCGAGACCGTTGACGTTGGCGGGGTCCACGCCGCGCAGCGGGCCGGGGGGCACGCGCAGGGCGAGCACGTACAGGATGAGGCCCTCGACGGTGAGCAGGGCGGGCAGCCACTTGGGCGCGCTGCTCATCAGCGCGCTCAGCCGTGCCCCGAACCCGCCGGCCGCCGTTGCCCCGCCGGTCGCGGCGCGCTGCGGGGCCGGCTTCGGCCGCGCCTCGTCCCGCTCCGGCGTACTCGGCGCGGTAGGTGTGCTCGGTGTGCTCGGTGCGCTTGGCGCGCTCGTAGCGGCCGGCGCTTCGGGCGTGGCCGGCGCGGCGGGGGCCGCGGACGCTGCGGGGGCGGACGGCGCGCTCTGCCGGGGCGCCGCTCGGAACGGCGTGGTGGGCGGTGCGACCGGCGGCTCAGCCTGGCGGTCCTCGGCGGCGCCGTCCTGGGCCGCGCGGTCCCCGGCGGGACGGTCCTCAGCGGTGCCGTCCTCGGCGGGACGGTCCTCAGTGGTGCGGTCCTCAGTGGTGCGGTCCCCGGTGGGACGGTCCTCGGTGGTGCGGTCCCCGGCGGTGGGCTTCGCGGGGGAGGGCTTCGCGGGCGAGGACGCGACGGCACGGGAGGCGGCCGTGACGTCGGGGACCGTGGGCGGGCCGCCCACGCGGAAGGCCGCGGGCAGCCGGATCGCCGTGGTCGTGTCCGCGTCGGCCCCGTCCTCGTCCTCTTCCCAGTCCGCGTCCGCGTCCCCGTCGTCAGCGTCCCGAGCGCCCTCGGCGTCCTGAGCGCCATGGGTGTCCCCGGCGCGCGCGGCGGAGTCCGTGTCCTTGCCGGGAGCCGCGTCCGTGTCCGTGTCCGTGCCGGGAGCCGCGTCCGCGTCCGTGTCCGTGCCGGGAGCCGCGTCCGCGGCCTCGTCCGTCTCGGCCTCGTCCGTCTCGGTCTCGGACTCCGCGTCCGACGCGTCCCCCGACGCGTCCCCTGAGGCGTCCCCCGGCGCGCCCGCTGAGGCGTCGCTGTCGGGGGAGCCCAGGTCGAGCACGATCCGCGGGATGACACCCGTGGCGTCCGGATCGAAGGGCGCGCCCGGCTCCTCCTCCGTCTCGCCGTCGAGCTCGGAGGAGCCTGTGAACCCGGTTGTCATTCCATCGCCGTCCCGTTGCCTCACGTTGACCATCATGAGGCCCCGTGCGACCCCTGGGCGACGTGAGGCTGTCCTGTTTCGCCGGAATTGAGAACTTTACGTAGCTTTCCAAAGATCAGGCACGCCACCAGCAGCTCGCTGAACAGCATGCCGTACCCCACCGCGTTCACATTCGCGAACGGGAAGAGCACCCCGATGGAGACCAGCACGAGCGCGGCCAGTCCGATCTGCACCAGCGCCAGCGCCCGAGCCTCGCTCCGCGCCCGCAGGGAGCTGAGGTAGACCTCGATGAGCACCCGCGGCAGCACGGCCAGCGCCATGAGCCGCAGCAGCGTCGTGCCCTCGGTGGCGAACTCCGACCCGAAGATCATCAGGATCAGCGGCGCGCCCAGCACCGTCACAGCGATGATCGGTGTGATGATCATGAACGCGCGGCGCAGCGCCCGCCGGCAGTTCTCGGCCAGCTGCGCCCGGTCGTAGGAGCCCTCGACGGTCAGCGACACCGCCATGTTCATCGCCAGCAGCTCGATCATGCAGCCCAGCGTGTGGGCCATCGAGAACCGGCCGAACGTGGCCTCGCCCACCTGCGTCGCGACGGCCACCGGCACCAGGTAGACGATCGCCAGGATCGACAGCGTGCCGGGGAAGTCGCCGGCCAGGAAACGCCCGACCTCGCGCAGCCGCGGCGGCGCCGCGACGGAGGCGGATTCCTTGACGTGCCGGGGGATGACCACCGAGAAGATGAACCAGTTGACCGGGATGAGCGCCAGCGCGGTCGGCACCATCCAGGAGACGAAGATGCCCCCCTCGGGCAGCGCGCCCGCCAGCGCCACCAGCAGGCCCATCTTGACCAAACCGAAGACGAGGTTGTTGAGCGGCACCCAGGTGGCCCTGCGCAGCCCGGTCAGGACCACGTCCTGCAGCGTGAACACCGCCCAGACCAGCACCGCCCCGAGGAAGAACAGCCCGGGGCCGAAGCCGCCCAGCGCGGAGTACGTGCGCCCCCACATCGGGAGGGTCAGCAGGAAGCCGACCGCGGCCACCCCGCCGGTCGCCGCCGCCAGGCCGTAGCCGCGCAGCACCAGCTCGGGCGTGCGGCGGCCGGCCAGCGGCAGGAAGCGCGCCAGCGCGCCGACGAAGCCGAGCGCGGTCAGCGACGCGAACAGCCGCATCGCGGTGATCACGGCCTGCCCGCGGCCGAACTCCTCGGGCGTGTAGTAGTGGGCGGCCAGCAGCCAGTAGCCCATGCCGAGCGTGGCGGTGATCCCGGTGTTGGCCATGAGCGCGTATCCGTTGCGGAACAGGGGGCTGCGCAGGTCGTGCAGCACCTTCCGCCAGACGCTAGACATTTCCGCGCACCCGCTGCAGGCCGTACCTGGTCCGCCGGACGACCGCGTAGCCCTTGGTGAGGACGCGCTCGCGCAGGTAGATCAGGGGTACGGCGCTGCCCTCGACGGCGCGGCGGAACATGCCCATGGTGGTGTGCCGGCCCACCGTCAGCCGGGGGATGGCCAGCATGTCGTGCCGGTCGGCGGCGATCGCGTTGTTCACGGCGCAGGCGGCGAAGTAGCCGGCCTTGCGCACCTCGCGGCGCACCCGCGCGCTGGAGTAGCCGTAGGGGTAGGCCATGGTGGCGACCGGCGCGCCGATCTTCTCCTCCAGCAGGCCCTTGTTGCGGCGCAGCTCCTGGCGCAGCTCCTCGGTGGGGAGCTGGTCGAGCTGCGGGTGGCTGTGGCTGTGGCCGCCGATCTCGATGCCCGTCTGGGCGATCTCCCGGGCCTGACCCCAGCTCAGCATGTCGTCCAGCGGTCTGCCGGCCGCGTCGGCGCCCGCGTCGGACACCCAGCCGCTGGTCAGGAAGACCGTGGCGGGGAAGCGGTGGCGCTCCAGCAGCGGGAGCGCGTGTGCATGGAAGTCGGCGTAGCCGTCATCGAAGGTGACCACGACTGGTTTGACGGGCATACCGGTGTTCTTGTTCAGCCTGGCGACCAGATCGCCCAAGGTCAGCGGGGTGAACCCGCCCTCCACGAGGTACGCGAGTTGCTCCTCCAGATCGGAGGGGCGTACCGAGTGAGGGCGGGTCTCCTCGTTGGGACTGTCGGTCACCGAGTGGTACATGAGGACGGGCACCCTGATCACGAGCGTGCTCCCTTGAGCCGGGCGGACCCGACCACGTACCCCCAGGTGGTCCACGCCAGGCCGATGACGATCGCGGCGGAGCGGCCGAGGCCGCCCACGTCGCCGCGGACCGCCTCGCCCAGCCCGCGCAGCGCGCCGAGGGGCAGCGTCTTCATCGCGTGGGCGCGCTCGCTGGCCAGCCCGTCCTGGGTGCCCACCTCGCGCGTGACCAGCGCCTTCGACAGCCCTTCGGCGTAGCAACGGGACCTGAAGTAGGCGAAGCGCTCACGCTGCGCCGACACCTTGTGCCCGATCACCGCCCGCGGCTCGTACAGCATGACCGAGCCGGGCTTGCGCTGGCTCAGCCTGATGCAGAACTCCGTCTCCTCACAGCCCAGGGGCCTGCTCTTGCGGCCCTGGACGCTGCGGCCGATGCCGCTGTGGAAGCCGCCCACCTCGGAGACGACCTCGCGGCGGAAAGCCGCGTTGCCGCCCATCACGTTGCGGATCGGCGCGCGGACCGCCGGCATGCCCCGGTAGGTGCAGCCGACGGTCCAGTCGAACTCGTAGGGGAACCATCGCGGCCTGCGCCGCGATGCCCACAGTGGGTCGGTGCGTCCGCCCACGCCGACGACGGCCGGATCCTGGAAGCCCTCCTCCAAAGCCTCCAGCCAGCCCGGGTCGGCGACCGCGTCGTCGTCGAGGAAGGCGACGATGTCACCGGTGGCCGTGGCCACGCCGGTGTTCTTGCCGCCGGACAGCCCCTGCTCGTGCGAGTTCTCCACCACAATGGCCTGTGGATTCGCCTGCTTGAGCTTCAGGTGCAGGTCCGGGTTGTGGTCGACCACCAGGATCAGCTCGTGTGGCGGGCGGCTCTGCCGCTCGACCGACTCGACGGCCTGCCTGATGTCCTC
Source organism: Nonomuraea sp. NPDC005501 (assembly GCF_040605905.1). Taxonomy (NCBI): domain Bacteria; kingdom Bacillati; phylum Actinomycetota; class Actinomycetes; order Streptosporangiales; family Streptosporangiaceae; genus Nonomuraea; species Nonomuraea sp. NPDC005501. Next base: position 25,036 of record NZ_JBEXDT010000018.1, read on the forward strand.
CCACCGCTCCTCGGTGTAGACGCAGATGACGACAGACGTTCTCACTGTCATCCCTCTTCTTGTGCTGGTCAGGCGACGCCCCGGTCAGCGGCGGGGGCGGCGGCCGGCTTCGGCTGCGGGATCGTGGGCTTGCGGCGCCGCTCACGCAGGATGGTCCTGAGCACGCGCAGGCCGTCGCGGACGGCGTGCAGGTTGCTCTCCCCGTGGATGCGGCAGCGCTCGTGGCTCGGCACCTCGTGCACCTTCAGCCCGGCCTTGGCGGCGCGGACGTTCATCAGGGTCTCCACCTCGAAGCCGTCGCAGTCGAGGTCGAGCACGTCGAGGTGGCGGGCCCAGAAGGCGTTGTAGCCGTAGCAGAGGTCGGTGTACTGGGTGCCGTACATCATGTTGACGAGGCCGGTGAGCACCTTGTTGCCGAACTTGCGGTTGAACGTCAGGTCGTCGCTGCCGCCGCCGGCCGCGTAGCGCGAGCCCTTGACGAAGTCGGCGCCGGTCACCAGCGCGCCGACGAACGAGATGATCTCGTGGCCGTCGGTCGAGCCGTCGGCGTCGATCATGACGATGATGTCGCCCGTGCAGGCGGCGAACCCGGCGGCCAGGGCGTCGCCCTTGCCGCGGCCGGTCTGCGTGACGACCTTCACGTTCGGGCGCAGTCGCTTGGCCACCTCGACCGTGTCGTCCACCGAGTTGCCGTCGACGAGGACGATCTCGTCGATCCACTGGGGCAGCGTGGCGAAGACGTGGGGGAGGTTCTCGGCCTCGTTCATCGCCGGGACGACCACGCTGACGGTGGGCGAGATGGCGATGTGCGGTGTGATGGGGGTGAACCGCTCGATGGGTGGCATCGAGCGCAGAGGGGTGATCTGCGCCTTGCCGTTGTACTTGGTGCTCTCGGGACTCATGGTGAGGTAAATCCTTCCGGGACCCGCCTCCACGCGAGCCTGGGCCGGCCGTTCCCGGGTGCTGTGGGGAACGGCCGATCCGTGATCGGCGCACGGGGTCCTGTGGAGTGAGGGTGGTGCCTACGGGTGCTCTGCTGCTGCTCTGGTGCTGGTGCTGGTGCTGGTGCTGGTGCTGTGCTGCCGCTGTGCTGCTCTGCTGCCGTGCTGCTGTGCCGGAGGCGGGGGCGCTAGCGCGCTCCCGTGGGCTCCTTGACTACCGCATTGGACTGCTCCTGCTGGATCGAGCTGCGAACCCGGCCGAACCCCTTGAGGACACGGTCGGCTGCCCTATAGAGAGACGGCCGATCCATGACGATTGTTCGCGCCTTGTTGAAAGGAGTTCGTCCCATCCAGTGGACGGCCGCCGCGGCCGAGGGCCGGGAGACCCGTCCCTCGGACACGTAGAGCTCGCCGCTCTTGAGCCAGTCCTTGTACTCCTTGCCGCCCTTGCCCATGTCGACCATGAGCAGGCCGGCCTCGGCCGCCGCCTCGGCCATGCGGAGGTGGTGCACGATGCCCGGCGAGTATCGCGCGTACTCGGTGTCGTAGGCGGGGAACCAGCCGACGAGGGTGGTGGCCGTACGCAGTCCGAAGTGGCCGGCGACCGGCTCCTCGCCCGAGTACAGCATGGTGAGGACGCCGCCGAAGTCGGCGGACCGCTCCGCGTGCATGAGGTCGATCAGCTCGACGATCCAGGGCTGCGCGAACCGGTCGACGCGGCCCGTCCGCCGGTACTGGTCGGACTTCCAGCCGAGCAGGACGCGCAGCACCTCCGGGTCCGCCGAGGCGTACTCGAAGCGCAGCTCACCCTGCTCCCTTCCGAGCTTGCGCTCCTTGTAGCGCACGGTCTTCAGGTTCTTGGGGGAGTTGGTCCTGACCTGCTCCAGCCAGGCGTCGAAGCCCTCGGTGAAGTCCATGACCGGCGCCGGCCGGACGTCGGACTCGTAGGCCGCGAAGGTCGGCTGGCCCGCCACGAGGTGGTCGAAGTCGTAGACGGTGAGCTTGCACGCGCGCAGCAACGCGCGCACGTCCACCTTCAGGCCGGGAACCGAGATCAGACCGTGGCAGGTCGTCAGGAAGCCGCCGAGCGGCTTGCCGATGCCGAAGCTGTGGCGCTCGTACGGGAAGAACCCGACGATGCCGGTGCCGTCGTCGAGCACCGCGACCCGCACGTAGTCCCTCAAGCGGTCCATGGCCACGGCGAACTCGACGGACAGGAACGGGTTGTCCAGGCTCGGGTCGGCCTTCTGCAACTCGCGCCAGCGGGCTCTCTCGGAGTCTCCGAGCTCGCCCGGGCGGACCACCGTGATCTTCACTTGGTCCTGGCCCCCTGTTCGGTCTGCATGTTCTTCCCCCGGTACAACACGCGAAGCACGTACATGAACCCTCCGAGCACGGCGATCGTCGCCACCCCCGCCCGGGGAGACCAGGCGTCGAACTGGAGCATGGCCTGGGCGAGAAGAACGTTCACCACGAGACTGGCCGCGGCGCCCACCGACAGCGCGGCGAGCGGGTCACGATCTCGCAACAGCCCGACGACCGCGGCTCCGGGGACCACGAGCAGGAACAGCGAGATCAGGAACGGGCGCAGCGGTGTCTCGATGTCGAACAACGCGATCACGGCGCCTGCGACGCACGCGAGTCCGAGCAGCCACGCGAGCGCTCGGCGGTGCTTGATCATTTACCGTTCTCCCGGTCCTGGCTGGGCAAAGGCGCGATTGATCGCATTTCATGGGACCAATCCGTCCATGGACACGTCAATGCCGACGCTTGGTGACGCACTCCGGTTTACCGGAGGGGCGACTTTTCCCCGTGACATAGGGCACACGGATCAGTACTCTTCCGGCGCCGGTGCGGTCCCCAAGCACACCAGGATGCCCTATAGATGGCCCGATCTTCGAGTCAGGGCCCGGTTTATCCTAGTTTGTCATTGCCATGGATCTACCAATCCATGCCTTTCGCCGTAGTAAGGTCCGTCACTCCAGTCCTGCCGGTGATTCGGCCAGCGCGGTCGTCCCCGACGGGTCGTCCGGAAAGTCGTCCGACGGGTCGCCGGGCGGATTGCCGGGCGGGTTGTTCGGCTGTGGCGTGCTCTCGGGCGACCGCGTCGGCTCGCCGGTGGAGGGCGGCTCCGAGACCTGGCTCCGGCCCTCCCAGGACAGCCGGCAGCTCACGCGCCCGCCGTTCGAGGTGAACGACACCGTGCCGCCGCCCGCCGTGTCCGGGTCGTTCACCGTCACCCAGACCGCCACCGAGCCGCCCGCCCTGATCGACCCGGCCGACGGGAACACGTCGAGCCCCGTCGACGCGCTCGCGTTCCAGACCACGGCGGCGTTGCGGGCACGCAGGCCCACCCTGGCCGACCCGTCCAGCTCGCCGGGGCACACGGCGCTCAGCCGGGCGCCAGCCGCGGGGCGCCGGGTGCGGGTCGTGGCCGGGCGGGTGGTGGCCCCCGTGGCGGCCGGGCGCGGGGTCGTCCCGGACGGACGCGGGTCCGCCGCCGGGGTCCGCTCCGGCGTGGGGTTCCCGGCGTCCTCCGGCCCGTCCTGGAGGTCGTCCGGCTCCGCGGGCTCCGTCTCCGCCCGTCCCGGCGTGGGGACGGCGCTCGCCCCGGCGTCCTGCGTCGCGGACGGGGCGCCCTGGAACATCGTGCCGCCTGTGGCCGCGTTCGCCACGATCACCGCGCCCGTCCCCGCCAGCACGCACGCGCCCGCGATGACCACCGGCGCCAGCCCGCGCGAGCGCCGCCGGGAGCGGTGGCCGGCCAGGACGGGGAACCCGTCGCGGTCGAAGCTCTCGCCCCTGTCCATGATCAGCGTGCGGGCCTCGCCGCGCTCGGGGGCGAGGCAGGTGGCGATGAACCGCCGGCGCAGCGACAGCGGGGGGAACGCCACGGGGATCTTGTCGAGCAGCCGCTCGCCGGCCACCTTGCCGTGCCGTCCCTCGGTGCACACCTCGCAGCCGCCGATGTGCCTCGACAGCCGGCGCCGCAGCAGCGGGGTCAGCGGTCCCTCCCACGAGTCGAGCATCGCCGACAGGTCGGGGCAGTGGGCGCGTCCCACCCGGGCCAGGACGACGGCCGCCGCGGCGTTCTCCAGGTGGTCGCGGGAGCGCCGCAGCCGCGTGGCGGTCTGGCGCGAGGTCAGGCCGAGCACCGTGCCCGCCTCGGCCGGGGTCAGGCCGTGCCGCAGCGACAGCTCCAGCGTCTCCCGGTCGAGACGGTCCATCTCGACCAGCGCGTCGTGGACCAGCGCGGCCAGCTCGGGGTCGTCCGGCTCGTCCACGGACGGCTCCGCGACGCCCCGCACCGGGGCGCCGCTCCGGTGCGCCAGCCGGGCCATCACCTGGACCCTGGTCAGCGCGTACAGCCAGGCGCGCAGCCGCGCCTCGTCCTTGAGCCGGTCCACCCGGCCGTACGCGGTGACCAGCGCGTCGTGCACGGCCCCCGCGGCGCTGTGGCCGTCACCGGTCAGCGAGCAGGCGTAGTCGTGCAGCCGCACGCCGTACGCGTCGTAGAGTTCGGCCGGAGCGCCGTGGTCGCCGCGCCGCAGCGCGTCCGCCAACCGGTGATCCCCGGCGCGGTCGACAGTCGGCCATCCAGGCACGAATACCCTCCCCGCGGCTCGCGTGTGACCCCCACGCGCCTAGGACGCCGCCTGGCGCGGCCGGGTTGACCCGCGTTCGCCCGCCCATGCCGAACGGGCATGAGCTGGGAGGACAGGGGCGGAAGGTGCCGGTGTGACGGTCAGCCGTCGCACTTGGGAGCGCACAGACGGCGCTCCATGCCCTGCAGGAAGAAGTCGCGCACCTGGAGGATGTTCTCGGCGACGTACGCCTCGCCGCCGGTCGCCTTGGCCAGGGCGTCCATCTGCTTCTTGCCCTTGGGCGCGTCGGGGCCGAAGGCGATGAGCAGGATGCTGACCGGCCGCTTCGGGTTGTACGTCTTCTTCAGGTACGACAGGAGCTCCGCGTTGCCCACGCCGCCGTCGGGGTCGTCGTTGCCGGCGCCGTCGGTGAGGATCACGATCGTGTTGATCTTGTCTTCCGCGTACGACTTCGTCATCTCGGTGTAGGCGGCCTTGAGCGTGTCGTTCAGCCCCGTGTCGCCCGTGGCCTTGGCCTGCACGGTCGCGAACTGCGCCGCCAGCGCCTCCTTGCGGAGCCGGCCGTCGACGGTCTGGCTCAGCGGCCCCACCGACACCATCTCGCGCCAGTCCTTGCCCTGGCCGTCGAGGTGCGTGGAGAACGCCCACACCCCGATCTCCGAGTCGGCGGGGAACAGGCCGAGGCCCTCGGTGGCGATGCGGGAGATGGCCTGCATGCGGGTCAGGTTCGTGCCCGGCACGGGCAGCGCCATGGTGCCGGAGACGTCGAGCAGGGTCAGCAGGCGACTGCCCAGGTTCAGCCTCGACCAGGTCTGGGCCATGCTCGCCACCGTCTTGGCGTCGGGCGGCGCCAGGGCCCGCGGCGCGGTGGAGACGAAGCCCTTGTCCTTCGCGAGCGCGTCGCCGCCCTTGCCGTCGGGTGTACGGAAGCCCTGGTCGCGCAGCGTCCGGCGGGCCGACTCGGTGGTCAGCTCCTTCTGGAAGGCCGCCGCCGCCTTGCGCACCTCCGCGTCCTTGGACAGGACCAGCATCGGGTAATCCAGGCTGTACGTTCCCTCGGCCGGGTAGAGCGGCACCACCTGCGCGTCGGGCTTCTTCGCGTTGTGGCTGTAGACGTTCTGCTCGGAGGCGACGCCGACCGGCACCTTGCTGCCGGACTTCACGGTGAGGCTGGCCAGCAGCGCGCCGGGGTCGGCGACGATCTGGCCCGACAGCTCCTTCAGCGCCCCCACGAGCGCCTTGTCCTGGCCCGCCTTCTTGGCCGAGCCCGCGGCGGCGATCAGCGCGGCCATGCCCGCGGAGTTCTTCTGCGGGTCGAGGGCGAGCACGCGGACCTTCTTGCCGGGTCCGTCGGGGTTGGCCACGTTCGCCGCCGCGATCATGCCGGCCCAGCTCGGCTGGAGGCTGCCGGCGAGCTTCTCGGCCGACGCCTTGGCGGTCACCAGCACGACGGGCGACACGGCGGCCGAGCCGGACGGCTCGGGCAGCGCGGCGCCCGCGGGCTCGCTGCGCAGCCTGGCCACCGCGAGGCTGGAGTCGGCCACCCACAGGTCGGCCGCCGCCTTGCCGGCGCCCAAGGCGTTGGCCGTGCGGGCCGCGGCCTCCTTGGTGACCGTCACCTCGACGCAGCGGCTGTCGATGGAGTGCAGAGCCTTGTTGTAGGTGCCGGCGACCTTGCTCAGGGCCGGCTGGATGTCGGGGGTCGCCACCACGCGCAGCGCCAGCTTGCCCGCCGAGCAGTCGTGGTCGCGGTTGAAGATGACGAACGCGGCGACGCCGAGCAGGACGGCCAGGGCGACGGCCCCGGCGAGCGGGACGAGCACCCTGCCCCGGCCCCGTGCGGCGGATCGCCGGCGGGGAGCGGGTTCCTGGGCTTGGTAGCCGCCATCGAACTCGTCTGTGCGGTGTCGCCCCACGATGTCCTCTTTGGTGTGTTGAGACCTTCCGGAGACCCTGACCGGAGATGCTCCGCAATACCTCCGGAACGATACTCGGTGCGCTTACTGTGGCAAAACAGCCCTTTTGGTGCGGATACTACGGAGTGTCAGATCAGTGGCAGCATCCGTCACCACGCCAGGCCCGGTGACCCTCCCGCGCCGCCACGGCCGCCAGGGCCACCGCCATGACCGGATCCACCCACCACCAGCCGACCGTATTGAGCCACAGCCCGGCCAGCACGCCGCCCGCCGTCGCCGCGCAGATGAGATTCTGCGTGCCCTCGCCGGCGGTCGCGGGGGACGCCAGCCGCCGTGCCAGCCGGCGCTTGACCAGCCCCAGGGCCGGCATGCTCACCAGGCTCACCGCCGTGACCGCGATCCCCAGCGCCGTCGGCACCGCCCGGTGGCCCATGTCCAGGTCGTACGCGACATGGAGGACCAGGTACGGCGCCAGCACCCAGAAACTCACCGCCAACGCCTTTCGCGCCCGGTGCTCGGCGCCCTCGGACAACGTCCGCGACCCGGTGAACCGCCACACCACGATGAGGCTCGCCGCACCCTCGACCAGCGCCGACATCCCCCAGCCGATCAACGCGACCGAGTGCGCCCGGAACCCCGCCCACAGGCCGAGCGAGCTCTCCAGGCCCAGCCACACCAGGGTCGCCACCGACAGCGCCCGCGCCGACCGGGCCGCACGCAGCCATTCTGCTGACGCGGCCGGATGCGCGTGAACCCGCTGGTCAGGCACCTTGACCTCCCGAATCCCCGACGTCGTCCGGCCGTCGGCAGCGGTACGTACCTTATCCGTTACCCCAAGTAATCCCGAAGGCGAGCGGCAAAGGTCGGTCGGGTGATGTTCAATGATCGATTACCGGAGGGCTGTTGCGGGGATCACTTCACGGGTCGCCGCGGGTCACGGGTCCGCTTCAGGGCTCGATTACGGCCCTGTCCGGGGCGCCTGTGCGGTCTCTTGCGCGGGGCGACTGATGGGGGCCGACTGAGGGGGAGGGGTTGACAGGCCGTGCCGTTCACGCCGAGCCACATCGCGGCGGTGCTCCCGCTGGTGTCGTCGCCGCGCGTCCGCAAGGTGCTGGACCCGTGGGCGCTGGCGATGGGCGCCATGGTGCCCGATCTGCCGATCTTCCTGCCGTTCCTGCCCGACTACACCGACTGGCATTCCCTGCGCGGCGTGCTCACCATCGACATCGCCGCCGTGCTCGCGCTGCTCGCCCTGTTCCACCTGGTGGTGCGCGACCCGCTGATCACCCTCCTGCCGCCGGGGCTCGCGGGGCGCGCCGCCACGCTCCTGCCGTCGTGGCGCAGCTTCCGGGTGCTGCCCATCGTCATGGGAGCGCTGGTCGGCGCCGGGACCCACGTCCTGTGGGACTCCTTCACCCACTCCACCGCGCCGCCCCGCTGGGGCGACTGGCTCGCGGTGTCGGTCTTCGGCGTGATCAGGTTGTTCCGGCTGCTCCAGTACGTCTCGTCGGTCGTCGGGCTGGCCGTGGTCGTGTGGTGGGCCTGGCGCGGCCTGTCGCGCATCCCCGCCGTCGTGCCGCCCGCGCGGCTGCGCGTCAGGCCCGCCGTGCGGTTCTACGTCCTCGGCGCGGCCTCGGTCGGCACGATCGCCGGGGCGCTCCTGTGGCCGGTGGTCGACCCGCCGTCGCCGGAGCTCGGCGTGCCCAGCGTCATCACCAAGGTCGGCGCGGGCACGATCGTCGGCCTGGGCGTGGTGCTCCTCGGGTACGCGCTGGTCTGGCAGGTCACGCGGCTCATGGCAGTATCGGAACGTGCTTGAGTACGTGACCGACGCGGCGGATCCGCGCCTGGCCGACTACACCCGGCTGCGGGACGTGGAGCTGCGCAAGAGCCTGGAGGCCGAGCGCGGGCTGTTCCTGGCGGAGGGGGAGAAGGTCATCCGGCGCGCGATCGGCGCCGGCTACCCGGTCCGCTCGGTCCTCACCACGCGCCGCTGGCTGGAGCCGCTGTCCGACGTGCTCGGCGACGCGCTCGTGTACGTGGTGAGCGACGAGGTCATGGAGGGCATCGCGGGCTTCCCGGTGCACCGAGGAGCCCTCGCCTCGATGGCCCGCCTCCCGCTGCCCTCGATGGCGGCCGTCCTGGCCGGGGCGTCCGGTGACCCGTCCAGGCGCGTCCTCGTCCTGGAGGACCTGGTCGACCACTCCAATGTGGAGGTCGCAGAACAACACCCTCGGCGGATCCTTGTGCTGGAGGACCTTGTTGATCACAGCAACGTCGGCGCCATATTTAGGTGTGCTGCCGCGTTGGGAGTGGACGGGATCATCCTGTCTCCGAGGTGCGCTGATCCGTTGTACCGGCGGGCGGTGAAGGTGTCGATGGGGGCGGTGTTCTCGATCCCGTACGCGCGGATGGAGAACTGGTTCACGGGGCTGGAGCAGATCCGAAAGGCGGGCTACCAGACACTCGCCCTGACTCCCGATCAGGCCGCTACACCCATAGATGCCGTCAAGCTGACGGATCGGGTGGCGCTGTTGCTTGGCTCGGAGGGTGATGGGTTGTCGTCTCGGTGGTTGGCGGAGGCGGATGAGCCGGTGTGCATCCCGATGAGCCCAGCCGCGATGGCCGCTGGGGTGGACTCCCTCAATGTGGTGGCTGCGGCTGCCATCGCCTGCCACGGGCTTATGCGAGGCGGTGCCCGGTTGTAGCTCGGAGCGTAGAGGGTGCGTGCCTGAACGGGCCGTGCGGTCGGATGTGCAGTGAGCCTTGCCGAGGTGTGACTGTTGACGACCGGTTCCCGGCTGATCGCGGAGACGCCTGTGTGGTTCGTACGACGTGCCTTGTGACGTTGACCGCCCGGCCGTGCCGGACAGTCAACGACTCAGCCTCCGACCGGCTCCTGCGCTACATGATCGACAAGATGTCGGTGGGCAGGCTCACCGGCGAGGAACAGACATCTTCATCGAGTAGCTGGAAGTGGCACGCATGAGGCGTACGTCACGAAGGGGTAGGTCGTAGTTTCGCTGTGGTTCATGATGCTGACTCGCCATGCGCTGGTGTCATTGTTGTCGATCGTGTTGGCGAAGACGCTTATGGGCGCCGTCGGCCGCTCGCCCAAGTACCCGCCGGAGATCGCGTAGTTCCCGTCGCCGCAGTCAGCCCGCAGGTGAGCTGTTTCCCCGGGAGCGATCCTGGTTCCCGGACCCTTGATCGTGAATATGCCGAGCTGTCCAGGCGAACCCTGCCGGCTCCAGTCCAGCGCGGTTTCGCCCTCTTCGCACGCTGTTCCAGGCGGGACGATGCGCAGGGCGCCGGTTGAAGTGGTGACGCAGGCGTTGATCGGCGCCTCGTTCATGGCGGTGGCCAGGGCCGCTCCGCCGGCCGTGAGCATGCCCCCGGCCAGCATGCTCGCCGTCACCAGGGCCACTGCTCGTCCCGTTGACCTGATCTTCGGCATCATGGTCCTCCTTAGTTCCATAGAAGATCGTTTGATAGTCATGATCTATCCGACGGCGAGATGGGTCCAGGGGGTGCCGAAGCCTTTCGATCTCGGGGAAGCGGCTCTTGTTTTGGGGGTGCGGCGAAGTGACGCTCCGGAGCCGATTATGGACGCTCATATATGACTCTGAAAGACGTGCAGAGGCATTGGTAGGGACGGACTATCGGATGGGTAATCGGCGCTCATGCGTCCATGGCGCGGACTGCGGCTACGGATAGCGGCTTCGCGATAAATCCTGGGCAACGGCTTGCTTCGGCGGCACGCTGGAATGGTGGCGGCTTCTTTCCCGGAAAAGACTCCTGAGGGCGCGCCGGTGCGGCGGGGCCGGCGGCATACGTTAGCGCGGGCTGGGGCGGCGGTGTCATTGGGCTCAGTGGTGGCCGGATTAGTTGGTTTCTTCTTCGCCGACCCCCTGCACCTTCCGCCAGAGGTGCTGGACGTGCTGGACAAGCGGGCCAGTGTGGTCAGCATGGCGGTCGGTGCGTTGTTGGGCGGCGCGGCGTTGTGGATGCAGTTACGCGCTTCTGGGCCTTCTCCAGATGCCCCGCCGTCGGCATCACCCTCAGAGGCGGGCTCGCCAGCGGTCGGCGGCCATTCGCCTGGTGGCATGGTGATAGGCCAAGTAGGCGTGTCGGCTCGGGCCAGTGGTTCCGGCAGTGTGCATGCCGAAGGCGCTCGGTCCATCGCCGTTGTCGGCTCGGTGACAGCTCCGCCGATGACCGGCGACAAAGCCGTTGCGATCACCGGCGGCTTCGTGGGCGCGGTAGGAAATGTGTATTTGCCACCGCGGAAGGCAGTGGATACCCGTCCGGTGCGGCTGGCTCCGCGTCCACCGCAGTTAGCCGGTCGTGATGAGGTCCTAGCTGAGCTCTACGAGCAGCTGTCGGTTGCCGAGGCTCTACCGTTTCCCATTGCTGTGCACGGGTTGGGCGGGGTCGGCAAGACAAGCCTGGTCGTCGAGTACAGCCACCGCTACCAGTACGCCTATGAGCTGGTATGGCAGGTCGCCGCGGAGGATGAGGCAGTGTTGTCGGCCGCGTTCGCCGATCTGGCCGCGCTACTCGGGCTGCGCCCGCCTGGTGAGACGGCCGATCCGGTGCGCCAAGTCCATGCCGCGCTGGCCGCTCGTCCCTGCCGGTGGCTGCTCATCTTCGACAATGCCCCCGACGCCGAAGCTCTGCGAGCCTTTCTGCCACCCGCCGGCAACGGACACGTCCTGATCACCAGCCGTTCCGGCCACTGGCCTCCGCGGCACGGCATGGAACTGCCGATGTTGGACGCAGCGCCGGCCGCGGCTTTCCTGCTCGATCGCAGTGGCCAGCATGACGAGGCTGCTGCTGCCGCCGTGGTCGATGAGTTGGGTGCTCTACCACTGGCGCTCGAACAGGCTGGCGCCTACATCTCCGACTCGGGCATCACGCTGGCCGATTACTTGAGCTTGCTGCGCGACAGGCGCGCCGATCTGCTCGACCAGGGACATGCGTGGGGTTATGAGCAGCGAGTCGCCTCTACCTGGAAGCTGGCCATTGACCGCCTGGCCCAGACCAGCCCGCAGGCGATCGCGCTGCTGCGGTTGCTGGCCTGCTACGCGCCGGAGGCTATCCCCTACCGGCTGTTGCTCACGCCGATCAGCCAGCCCAGCCTCCAAGGCCTGCTCGCCAGCGGCAGTGATGGCATCGGCGAGCCGCTCCCATTGCCTTACGGCGACCTGGCGATAAACGCAGCGGTCACTGCACTGCGCCGCTTCTGCCTCATCAGCAGACCGGTTGGCGGAACGGTGTCGGTGCACCGCCTGGTCCAGGCTGTCACTCTCGACCAACTCACCCCGAGCCAGCGCGACATCTGGCGGCGCGCCGCAGCCGCTCTCCTCGCAGCCGCCTTGCCCCAAAGGCCGGAGGACCCGGGCACATGGCTACGTTTCGCCCAACTACTGCCGCACGCCAGTGCCGTCCTACCCCTCAGCTCACCTGCCCTCTCTGCCATCACGCAGTTCCTCGGCTTCAGTGGGGACTACCGCACCGCGAAGGCTCTGTGCCAGCAGATACATGACAGCGAGGTCACGAACCTTGGCCCAGAACACCCACACATTCTGTCTGTCCGGTGCAGTCTCGCTCGCTGGACGGGGCAGGCGGGGAACCCCGCCGCCGCCCGTGACCAACTCGCCGCCCTACTTCCTGTAGCCGAACGTGTCCTTGGCACCGAGCACACGGAAACCTTGACCGCCCGGCATGACCTCGCTCATTGGACGGGCGAGGCTGGGGACACTGCCGGCGCTCGCGAGCAGTACGCCGCCCTTCTCCCTGTACGCGAGCGGGTTCTAGGAACAGAGCACCCCAGCACCCTGGCCACTCGAAGCCAGCTCGCCCACTGGACTGGACAGGCCGGGAACTCAATCGCCGCTCGCGACCAGTTCATCGCCCTGCTCCCCGTACGTGAGCGCCTGTTAGGTGTGGAGCACCCAGAGACGTTGATCACTAGAAGCCAGCTCGCCCGCTGGACGGGGCAGGCAGGTGACGCAACCGCGGCGCGAGATCAGTTCGCCGCCCTTCTCCCTATACGTGAGCGCGTCCTAGGCGCAGAGCACCCGTCCACCTTGGCCACCCGGCACAACCTCGCCCGCTGGACGGGACAGGCGGGAGACGCAACCGCGGCGCGCGACCAACTGATCGAGTTGCTCCCCATACGCGAGCGCGTCCTGGGCGTCGAGCATCCGTCCACGCTCGTCACTCGGCACAACCTCGCTTACTGGACAGGGGAGGCGGGGGATGCGGCTAGTGCTCGTGATCAGTTCTCCGCACTGCTTCCCCTATACGAACGCATCCTGGGCGCCGAGCACCGCCATACCCTAGCCACCCGGCACCAACTCGCGCGTTGGACGGGAGAGGCAGGGAACGCCGCGGCTGCTCGAGACCAGTTTGCCGCCCTGCTTCCTGTGCGGGAGCGAGTTCTAGGCGTCGAGCATTCGTCCAGCTTGGCCAACCGACACGACCTCATCTACTGGTCGGAACGTACTCGGACATAGCCAGGAGTGCAGGGATCGCAGGAAAGATGCCTGCATGAACGTCGGCGCGATCTTCCGGTGCGCCGCCGCTCTGGGAGTGGACGGGATCGTGCTGTCGCCCCGGTGCGCCGATCCGCTCTACCGCCGTGCTGTGAAGGTGTCGATGGGGGCGGTGTTCTCGATCCCGTACGCGCGGATGGACAACTGGTTCACCGGGCTGGAGGTGATCCGGAAGGCGGGTTACCGGACGCTGGCCCTGACGCCCGACCAGTCGGTCACCTCGCTCGATGAGGTGAAGATGGCCGATCGGGTGGCGCTGCTGCTGGGGTCGGAGGGGGACGGATTGTCGTCGCGGTGGTTGACCGAGGCGGACGAGGCGGTGTGCATCCCGATGAGCTCCCGGGCGATGGAGGCGGGGGTGGACTCCCTCAACGTGGTGGCCGCGGCCGCGATCGCCTGCCACGGCCTGATGCGGGCATAGCGCGCATGCTGTGCCTGTACGCCATGGCCTGGCCACGCCGCTCCGCCGAGATCGTCCACGCCCTCCCGCCGGCCCGCGACTGATCGCCCCGAAGGACGCGGTGCCGGAGACGCACGTCAGACGAGGCGGGTGACTTCGCCGGTGTCGATCGAGTAGTACGCGCCGATGACTTTGAGCTTGCCCTTGGCGATGCGAGGAGCGAAGAGCTTGTCCTTCTTGAGCCGGTTCACGACGTCGACGGTGTTGATGCGGATCATCTTGTCGACGTCGCCGCCCGAACGCGTGTAGGCCGACCGCAGCGATGAAGCGATCGTGCTCAGCTCGCCGGGCAGGCTCTTGTGCTCGTGCAGGGACTCCGCGGCGGCCGTGACCGCCCCGCAGCGCTGGTGGCCGAGCACGACGACAAGGGGGGTGCCGAGCTCCGCCGGCCCGTACTCGGCGGCGCCTGTCACCAGCGGGTCAATGGTCTGCCCGGCCGTCCGTACCACGAACAGGTCGCCCAGTCCGGTGTCGAAGACTAACTCGGGAGCGACGCGCGAGTCGATGCACGAGAACACGACCGCGAACGGGTCCTGCTTCTGCGCCACCTCCTTGCGCCGGGCGGCGTCCTGGTGCGGGTGCGTCGTGGTGCCGGTCACCCAGCGGCGGTTGCCCTCGCGCAGGGTCGCCCACGCCTGATCCGGAGTGGATGGCCGCTGGTCCGGAGCGGTGTCGTACGACCGCTGAGCGGTCTGGGCGAGGACGGCGGTGCCCGCGGACGTCGCACCGGCCAGGAGGCCTCCGGCCATGATGCCGGCGCGCAGCAGCGCCCGACGGTTGATCATGTGATTTGGCATGGAACAGGAGTATGCGCCGACCCGTGGCGCCGCGCCAGAACATGTAACAGTGATCACATTCAGGCACGCCGTGTTCGCGTCCGGCGTCCGTTACGCCCCCTGCGAATCAGCCGCGGAAGATGTCGTGGCAGGTGGTTGAGTGCGTGCATGAATGTTCTCATCCTGGGCGGGACGGCATGGCTGGGCCGTGAGGTGGCGCGGCAGGCGGTCGGGCGGGGGCACGCGGTGACGTGCCTGGCCCGTGGCGAGAGCGGCCGGGTGGCCGACGGCGCGGCGCTGGTGGCCGCCGACCCTGGCGTACGGTCCGGATACCCGGCGCGGGTCACCGGTCAGCCGGCTGTGTCGAGCGGGACGTGCAGCGAGAGGTGCGAGGACAGGGCGCGGAGGAAGTCCGGGGCGTCGAAGGCCGCGCCCGCGGAGGCGACGCCGGTGGTCCTGGTCCGGCCGGTGAGGATGCGGTCGACGGCCTCCACCGCGAGCGGCGCGCTGATGGCGTAGATGTCCTGACCGGCGGCGGCCACGCGGCGTTCCTTGCCGCCGGAGCGGACGAGGACGTCGACGACGAAGGTCTGCGCCGAGCGGCCGCGCCCGTCGACGGCGGCAGGTGCCGAGGCGTCGGGAGCGGACAGGTCCGCGGCCGCCTTGGCGGTCATGTAGGTGCGCACCTCCGGGACGGCCAGGTGGCTCGGAACGGTGACGACGTCGGCCATGGTGAACTCCCCTATGACGCTCTGGGGGCCGAGCGGAGCCGGGAAGGGCCACTCCAGGGTCGGCAGAGCGTCGTCGTGGTACTCCAGCCGTCCGCTGGTGTAGCGGACACGGCGGCCACCCCGTCGCTGCCCCGAGACCGTGCCCGAAGCGAGCGTTCCGGCAGTGGGGTGCCAACTGCTCAGGCCGTAGGCGATGTGCGCCTCGTCCGCCGCCGTCCAGTCGCCCATCGCGGTGGTGACCAACAGGTCGCCGAGGCCGCCGTAGAAGGCCATCGCCGGGATCACCAAGGCGCCCGCGGCGCGGGCGCGCTCCGCGAAGTGATCGAACGTGTCAAGGTTCGCCTCGATCTCGGCCGCCACGTCGACATACGGGATGCCGGCGCGCAGCGCCGCCTCGACCAGCGGGGCGGCGGTCGTGGCGAAGGGCCCGGCGCAGTTGATCACGGCGACCGCGCCGTCCAGCGCGCGGTCGAGCGAGGCCGGATCCTCGGCCGACGCGCGCCGCGCCTCGAGCCCCGGCCAGGCCTGCGCCAGCGCCAGCAGCTTGTCCTGGTCCCGGCCGAGGAGCAGCGGGACGTATCCGCGCTCTCGCAACTCCGCGACCACGAACCGCCCGGTGTGCCCGTAGGCGCCGAACACCGCCACGTTCCGAACCGATCCCATGTCTGCTCCCCGCGTGCTCGACGTTGTCACGGGGGAAATCCTGTCCCAGTTGCCCCATCGCGGCCCAGTGTCTGGAACGACACGACCCGTACAATTTCCGACATGAGCCCTTTCCCGCGCTCCGTCGCGGTCGCCGCTACCGACGGGATGCTGCACTTCGAGCTGGCCCTGGCCTACGAGGTCTTCGGCTCCGCCCCCGCCGCCCTGCCGGGGCCCTGGTACGACGTCACGGTGTGCGGCGCGCACGCCGTCCGGGTCGGCCGGTTCCTGCTGGAGCCGGACGGCGGGCTCGACCTGCTCACGCGCGCCGGCACCGTGATCGTCCCCGCCCTGGCGGACGTCGACGACGACCCGCCGGCCGACCTTGTCCAGGCGGTGCGGGCGGCCCACGAGTCAGGCGCGCGAGTGGTCTCCCTGTGCACGGGCGCGTTCGTGCTCGCCGCCGCCGGCCTGCTGGACGGGCTGCGCGCGACCACGCACTGGGCCCACACCGAGGAGCTGGCCGCGCGCCATCCCCGGGTGCAGGTCGACCCGGACGTGCTCTACGTCGACAACGGCAGCGTGCTCACGTCCGCGGGCAAGGCCGCGGCCATGGACCTGTGCCTGCATCTGGTCCGCCGCGACCACGGCTCGGCGATCGCCAACGTGGTCGCCCGCCGCCTGGTCGTGCCGCCCCACCGGGCCGGCGGCCAGGCGCAGTTCGTCACCACACCGGTGCCCGCCCAGGACGGCCATCCCCTCGCCGAGCTGCTCCCCTGGGTGATGCGGCGGCTGGACCAGCCGCTCACCGTGGAGGACCTGGCCCGCCAGGCGAACATGAGCTCGCGCCACCTGGCCCGCCACTTCCGCTCGGTGACCGGCACCACTCCGCTGCAGTGGCTGCTGACGCAGCGGATCCGCCGCGCGCAGGAGCTGCTGGAGACCACGGACGACAGCGTCGACACCATCGCCTCGGCCGCGGGCATGGGCACGGCGACGACACTGCGCCGCCACTTCCACCGCACGATCGGCGTACCACCGGACGCCTACCGCCGGACGTTCCGGGCGTGAGGCCGCGGTCCTCGCTGGTTCGGCCTCTTGTCACTGTGAGCACTTCCTTGTGACGCGTTTCTGCTTGGCCGAACGTAAGAGCGTCAGTCCCGGACCAGGACCCTGGTGACGCCCGCGACGACCGACACGGTGAGCAGCCAGCCGACCAGGGTGAGCACGTAGGAGACGAGCTGGTCGAGGCCGTGCGGATTCCATGCCTTGGCCTGGCCGAGGTCGATCACGGGGATGATCAGGTCGAGGCAGTAGGCCAGGGCGTTGAAGTCGGGATGTTCGCCGGCCTTGAGCGGCGGCGGAGGAGATCCGAGGAAGTAGGCCGTGCCCGCCGCCAGGAACGCGATCAGCCAGAGGGCCGCCAGCCAGGAGCGGTAGCCGTACCCGGCGGTGATGTCGTGGACGAACCCGGCCGCGCGCTCGACCCATGGCAATGTCCTGCGGCGGTCGCGCTGCTTGGCCAGGAGGACCGCACGGGCGTCCCTCTCGTGCCCGATCCGCCGGTACATGGCGGCGAGCTGTTCGTACGACTGCGGCTGGTAGCCCGACGGATTGCGGCGTAACCAGTCGATCTGCTTCGAGGCCGGGTGTACCGGGTCGATGGAGTCATAGGTGAGACCGCCGATGGACACCCTGTCCGGCCACGGCGGGCGCACGCCCTTCAGGACGCCGATCCGGGCATTCGTCAGGTCGAGCGGCCCGGTCATGCGGCGCGGCAGCTCCAGCACCCCCGCCTGGACCTCCTGGCACAGCAGGGCCGCCCCGTCGGTGAGCTCCAGGAGTTCGAGGTCGATCCGGCCCACCGCGCTCGCCCCCGTCAGCGTGAGCGCGCCGCCACATCGCGCGTGCGCGGCCACGAACAGGTCGGTCCCGAACCGCGCGCGAGTGGCTCCGAACCCGCCCAGCCTGGCTTCCTCGATGTGGACCCGCCCTTCGACGGCCGCGTAGTGCAGAGTGATTTCACCTGCGACGGTGAGCGTGGGCCCCAGCCAGAGGTGGCCCTTGACCTGTGCGGTGCCGGCGTTCAGAGAGATGTCCGGCCCGGTCAGCTCCGCATCCGACAGCGCGAGGTCTCCGCCGATGACGGCGCCCGGCATGCACACCCGCCCCGCGGCTCGGAACCCCTCGCGCAGGAAAAGATCGTTGGAGACGGTCAGCCCGTCCGCCTGTATCGCGACCCCGTCGACGCCCTCGATCCTCGACCCGCTGAGCGCGAGAATCCCATCCACCCGCGCGCCGAGCAGAGCGAGCTTGGAGGCCACGCATCTGGCGAGCACCAGGTTCCCGTCGATCCTCGCCATCTCGGCGTTCAACGCCGGCAGCCGGCACCCGTCCAGGACGATCGTGCGGGTGCGTGCGTCGTTGAGCAGCAGCTCCTGCTCCAGCACGCAGTCGATCAGCTGCAGCCGGTGGGCGACCTCGGCGCCGTCAAGGTCGAGCCTGCCCACGATGTGCGCCCCGGCCAGGAACAGCTGGGGGACCTGCCCCGGCTCGGCGTCCACCTTCCCGAGCAGCAAGGAGGTGATGACGTCAGCGGCGACGACCCTGGCCGGTGACCATGTCCCAGGGTCATGGTCATCGGCGCTCGTCCGGTCGCCGACGCGCAGATCAAGGAGGTCACCCGCGGCGAAGGCGTCACGAAGCCGCCTCGCGGTCTCGGCACTCGGCTGTACGGCGCCGCCCCTGGTCGATGTCACCGCCATGCGGCCATCATGCCCTAGGCGGGCGCGACGATCGGCTCACTCCGAACGGGCTGCTCGCCCGGTCGATCCACGCCCGTCCGCCCCGCGGCTCAGCGGCCGCAGATGTTGACGGCCGCGCGGCTCAGGCCAGGGTCGTGCACGATGTCCAGCAGGGTCGTGGCCACGTCCGCCCGGGTCAGTGCTCGCGGCTTGGCGAGCAGGCCGTGGCTGACCAGCCCGGAGCCGGCGGCGGGACCGTCGGTGAGCCTGGTCAGCCTGGCGATGGTCCAGTCCAGGTCGCTCGCGGCGACCGCCTGTTCGAGGGCGTGGGCGTCGGCGTAGGGCGTGGCCAGCAGGCGGCGCAGCAGCCAGAGGACCAGGTACGGCCGGCGGGCGACGTTCGGGTAGGGCGTGGTCACGACCAGCCGCCGTGTCCCCGTCCCGGCCATGGCCCGCATGATGGTCCGGGTGGCCTGGGCCGCCCGGTGCGGGTCACGCTTGCCGCCGCCGTTGATGATGGAGATCACCGCGTCGACGCCGTCCACGGCCGCGCGGACCTTGTCCGGGTCGCGGCCGTCGCCCTCGACGACGGCGTGCGGCTCCGGGTTCCCGGCGAGGGCGGTGGCGTCACGGGTGAACGCGGTGACCTGATGGCCGCGCCGGAGCGCCTCGGCCAGGACGTGCCGGCCGGTACGCCCGGTGGAGCCGATGATCGCGATTCTCATGGCTGCACCGTCCGGATGGTGAGGAGGGCGTGGAAGTCGGGCATCAGATCACCTCGAAGGTACTCATCATGGCCATGTCCTCGTGTTCGAGATTGTGGCAGTGCAGGACGTACCGGCCGCGGTAGCCGGTGAAGCGGGTGATGATCTCCACGGTCTGCGCCTCCCGCAGCTCGACGGTGTCCTTCCATTCGGGCGGCCCGGCGGGGCGCTCGCCGCCGGCGGAGAGCACCTGGAAGGGAGACAGGTGCAGGTGGACGGGGTGGGAGACGTCGCTGGTGAGCCGCCAGATCTCGGTCTGGCCGAGCTTGGGGCGGGCGTCGACGCGGCGGGCGTCGAAGGGCTTGTCGTTGATCAGCCAGCCGGTGCCGCCGTGCATGCTGCCGCTGGTGAACGTGAAGTCGCGGGTCACCGCGGCCTTGGCCGGGTCCAGCGGCTCGACGCGTGACAGCGTCTTCGGCACGGCCGAGTCGTCGCGGGCGTCCCGTTCGACGGTGAAGCGCATCACGCGCGCCTGCGGCCCCTCTTCCAGGAGGTTGCGCAGCTCGACGTGGTCGCCGACGCGGTGGGCGGCGAAGTCGACGATCACGTCCGCCCGCTCGCCCGGCGCCAGCCGTACTCGCCGCAGGGAGCGGGGCGCGGCGAGCAGCCCCCCGTCGCTGCCGATCTGCGTCAGCGTGCCGCCCGGCGACAGACCCAGCTCGTACGTGCGGGCGTTGGAGCCGTTGAGCAGCCGCAGCCGGTACCGGGCACGGTCCACCCCGAGCCGCGGCCAGGGCGCGCCGTTGACCAGGATGACGTCGCCGAGCACACCGCCCATGAACGCCTCCCGGGCGCCGGGCGCGTCGCCGCGGGTGGGGTAGGGCATGGTGCCGTCGGTGGCGAAGGAGCGGTCGCAGATCATCAGGGGCAGGTCCCGCTCGTCCGCGGGCAGCGGCAGCGCCGCCTCCTCCTCGTCGCCCACCAGGAAGAACCCGGCCAGCCCCCGCCAGACCTGCGGCCCGGCGTGGTCCATGCGGTGGTCGTGGTACCAGAGCGTGGCGGCCCGCTGCTCCAGCGGGAAGGTGTGGTCGCGGTGGGCGCCCGGCTGGACCAGGTCGGTGGGATACCCGTCGGACTCCGGCGGGGTGTGGCCGCCGTGCAGATGGGTGACGGTCGGGACGCCGAGTCTGTTGGTGACGCGGACGACGGTCCGGCGTCCGCTGCGCGCCCGGATGGTGGGCCCGGGGAACTGCCCGTCGTACCCCCAGATCGGGGTGCGCAGGCCGGGCAGGATCTCCGCCTCGGCCGGCCGCTGCACGAGCTCGTAGTAGTCGGTGGTCGCGTCGGTCCTGTGCGGCCTGGCCGCCGCGGGCAGCGGCAGCGGCACCGTGTACGGCTCGGGCAGCGGCGCCCCGCCGACCAGCAGCCTGGGCGACGGCGTACGGCCCAGCAGCGAGCAGCCCGGGACGGTCAGCGCCGCCGCGCCCAGGCCGAGCAGCCGCAGCGCCTGCCGTCGGGTCATCGTCATGCGGGCGCCGTTTCGGCACGGCGGGAAACGACGGCGAGCAGCCCGGTGGCCGGCCACGTGGCCCCGTGGACATATCGGAATGGAGTTCCCATGGCCCGCTATCGTCGTCCGGCCATCGGCTGGGGGCATCCCACAGCGAGGTCTTCTCCCGCTACCTCACAGGGATCATCCGGTGGCCTCGGCTACGCCGCCGGGAGTAGTTCCGCGTACGGCACGGCGGGGAGCGGCTCATCGGGGTTGACCGGGAATTGCGCCATCAATGGTTCGGCTCCCTGCCGGGCCGAGCGTGTCCAGGAGACGGCGTACGCGCGTTTAGGACCGTGACACGGGGCACAGGCAGACACCGTCGGGAGGAGATGACATGAAACCTGTGGAGAAAGCCACATCGCTCGGAATGGGCATGCTCAGTGGAGCCCTGGCCGCCGGGCTGTTCAAGCGCGTGTGGAAGCTGGCGTCGGGTCAGGAGGACGCACCGGACGCGGGCGACCTGGCCCGCGGCTGGACGGAGGTCCTCGCCGCCGCCGCGATTCAGGGCGCCATCTTCGGCCTGGTCAAGGCCGCCGTGCATCGCGCCGGCGCGCAGACCTTCCGGCAGCGGGCGGTCGAGGGGAAGAGCTGACAGAGCGCCGGCCGCGCCCCCGTCCTGGGAGCGCGGCCGGCTGGTCGCTGTGAGGACCGGTTACTTCTGCGACAGGACGTGGCCGTGGAACTTGGGCTTGTCCGTCTCCCAGTACCGCCAGCCCTCCACGCGGGACGGGATGTCGGCGATTCCGTTGGTGACGTTGAGCACCTTGCAACTGTCGAGCCGGGCGCGGACGCCGAAGTGGACGCGGTAACCGAAGACGCGGTACCACATGTTGCCGTACTTGCCCTTGCTGATGTCCTGCGTGTAGTCGTGGCCGCTGAAGACCATGTGCCGCTTCTCCAGGTGCGGCGTGACGGTCCTCGTGAGCGTGCGGATCACGGTGTCGGGCGTGATCGTCCTGCTGACCGACCTGAGCTTGGCGAAGTCCGCCTCCACGAACGCGAGCACCTCGTGCTCCCGGTGGACGCTCACCGTCATCGAGCCGCCGGGGCCGTCGACGAAGCGGGTGCGCGGGATGTAGAAGTGCCTCGGCTCCAGAGAGTGGATTTTGAAGAAGGTGCCCCGGTTGCAGTCGTCCCCGGCTCCGGCGAGGTGGATGTGGCGGTTGAGATGCCTTTTGATGGGCGTCGTGGTGGTCGACGTGTTGTCGTCGGCGTCGTCATCGTCGTCGTCATCGTCGTCCGTGGTGAACGCGGTGACCGCGGGGTCCGTGCCGTCCGAGTCCACCGTGTCGGTGGTCCCGCGCTTGCTGTGCTGATGCGACGACACGGCCTGCCTGACGGCTTTCTTGAGCTTGTCCTTCGGCGGTGACGCCAGCGCCGGGACGGACAGGCCCGCGGCGAGCACCACGGACAGGCTTCCGGCCGTGGCGAGCATCAACAGCGCCTTGACCGGCCGGGTGGCGGTCTCGGTGGTTCGGGAACTGGTGAACATCAGAGGTACCGTTCCTCTCGGAACGCGGCGGATGGCCGCGGACAATCCATTGGCCGGAAAGGCCCACTTGCGCACGCTGAGACATCCCAGCGTGATGGTAAAGATGCTTACAGTTGCCGCGAGCCATCCCATGCCGCCACGCCGAATCGGAATTCCCCGTACAGGGAAAGTAAAGGTGAAAAAGCGTCAACGGGCGGCGCATCCTGTCATTGCCGGTATTGCGTGACGCGCAATGCCCGATTGACGGCATTCGTGGTGCGCCTTTGCGGCCCTAAAAACGGAATAAAGGGCGAAGGGTGGAATTTCCCGTCACGTGCCGAGAAAGCGTCGCACTCCGGCCGCGATCCAGATCGTCGCCAGAGCCGCGTACGCCGTCAGCAGCGCCATCGGGGCCGACGACAGCGGCACGGACGCGGCGACGGCCACGGCGAGCAGCGCCGACCAGCCGTACAGGAGCTTGCGGGCGCGCCGTGAGCCGGTGTGCCCGGCCTCCTGGACCGGGGTGACCAGCGCCATGACCGCGCCGCCCGCCGTCGCCACCGCCTCCAGGCCCGTCGCCGCCCCGAGCGTCAGCACCACCGCGCCGGCGACCGGCAGGCCGCAGCACAGCGCCGCCTGCCGCGCGTCGCCGCTCGCGAACAGCAGCCTCGTCGTCTTGCCTCGCGCCAGGCGCACCGTGGTGAACGCCTCGGCCACCCACGCCCCCCAGTGCAGCAGCGCGATGAGGACGAACGCGGCGATGAGCCCCGGCATCGCCGGGAGCAGCAGCACCAGCCACCCCCGGCCGAAGAACCTCTCCCGCAGCCGCGACAGTACCCGGTACACGGGGTTGCGCTGCTTGAGCGCGGCCAGCAGCAGCCCGCGGGCGGTGTCGAAGCCCGGATTCAGGCGGAGCACCTCCCGGAAGGCCGACGCCGCTTCCCCCGGGTCGCCGGCGGCCAACGCCGCCTGCCCGTAGGCCAGGTGGGCGAGCGGGCTCTCGGGGCTCAGCGCCACGGCCCGCGAGGCGGTCTCCCGCGCCCGGGCGGCGTCGCCCAGCGAGCTGAGGGCGAGCGCCAGCAGACTCGCGAGATCGGACTCCTCGGGTGCGACGGCCAGCCCGCGCCCGGCCGCCTCGGCCGCATCCCGCCACTGGCCGGCCTGCAGGTGCGCCCGCGCCAGCACCTCCCAGGTCAGCGCCTCCTCGGGGGAGAGGGCCAGGGACGCCCGCGCCGCCGCGACCGCCTCGGGCAGCCGGTTCGCGCCCCGGTGAACCTGGGCGGCGATGTAGTGCGTGAACCAGTGCTCCGGCGCCAGCCGCACGGCCTCGTGCGCCTCCGCGACCGCCTCGGCCCCCCTGTTCTGCGCGTCGAGCGCGACGGCGAGGTAGGCGTGCGCGGTCGCGTGCTCCGGGGCCTCGGCCAGGACGCCGCGCAGCTCCCGCTCGGCGTCGGCGGGGCGGGACAGCTCCAGCAGGGCCCGGGCCCGCTGGATCGCGCCCGCGACGGGCGCGGACGGCATGGTCATCGGACCTGCTTGATCCATGGCATCAGCTCGTCCCAGGCGCCCGAGTCGTTGGCGTGCATCACGTAGTTGCGGGCGGTTCCCAGCCATTCGCGCACGGCCGCCGGCCTGACCGCCTGCGCGGCGGCCAGCAGGTCGGCGGTGGACAGCGGGATGGGCCGGCCCGCGCTGATCGACTGGTGCAGCTTGGCCTCCACCGCCCGGTCCACCACGCCCTTGAGGTCGGCGCCGGCGAACAGGTCCGTGACCCGCGCCACCGCCTCGAAGTCCATCTCCGCCAGCGGCTTGTCGCGGCACAGGATCCGCAGGATCGCGGCACGGGCCGCCAGGTCCGGCGGCGGCACGAACACGAGCTGGTCGAAGCGGCCCGGGCGGCGGAAGGCCACGTCGATGTACCAGGGGGCGTTCGTCGCGGCCAGCACGAGGACGCCCTCGTTGGCGTGCTGGTCCACGCCGTCGAGCTCGGCCAGGAACTGGTTGACGAGCTGGCGGGTGTGAGCCTGCCGCATGTCGGAGCGGCGCGCCGCCAGCGCGTCGACCTCGTCGAAGAACAGCACGCACGGCCGGTGACGGCGGGCCAGGTCGAACATGCCGCGCAGGTTGCGCTCGCTGGAGCCGATGTACATGTCGAGGACGTCGGACAGGCCGACGTTCACGAACGCCGCGCCGAGCTCGCCGGCGGCGGCCCGCGCCAGGTGGGTCTTGCCGGCGCCCGGCGGGCCGTACAGCAGCACGCCGCCGCCGGCCCGCTTGCCGAACGCCTTGAACAGCTCGGGCTGCTGGATCGGCAGCAGCAGCTTGACGCGCAGTGCCTCCTTGACGGCCTCCATGCCGGCCACGTCCGCGAAGGAGATCGCGGACCGCTCGACCTGCGCGGCGTCCGGCCCGCCCACGGGCTGCTGCAGGGGCTGCACGGGCTGGTGCGCGGGCCCGGCCGGAGGGCCGCCCCACGACGTCCCCACGGGGGTCCCCGCCGGGGCTGCCGGCTGGGGCGTCAGCCGGGCCGCGAGGTCGGCGTCGGCCAGCGAGGCGTCGCGGGAGACGGCCTCGTGGTAGCGGCGGGCCGCGCCGTGCGCGTCGCCCTCGCCGAGCAGCGCCCTGGCCGCGATCACGCCCAGCCGGGGCGCGTGTCCGGGTGTCGAGAGGAACGGCTCCAGCACGGACAGCGCCGGCCCGTACGCGCTCTGCCGGACGAACGCCTCGGCCAGCCCGGCCGCGATCGCCGGGTCCCCGGGCGCCAGCACCAGGGCCGCCCGGTACTCGGCCTCCGCCTCCGCGAGGTACCCCTTACCCAGGAGCTGGTCGGCGAGGTGCCGTCGCAGAGGAAGGTTGTCCGGCGAGAAACGCGCCGCTTCGCGGAGCGCCTGGAGTCCGGCGTCGTCGAGCACGCGCGCGGTCCCTTCTGTCGATCGGTCTGCGTCCGGGATGCCTTGAGCACGTCAGGCTACCGAACCCACCGATCAACGGACCACGTGGGACGAATCAGCGGGGGCCGGTCAGCCGCCGGCGATCTGCTCGCCCGCGTAGTCGAGCAGTTGCTCCGCCGTGGTGAAGCGGCGGGCGTCCTGGTCGCCGAGCAGCACGCCGACCACCTCGCGGCCGCTGCGCTCCCCGGCGAACAGCAGGCAGAACCCCGCGGCGTCCGTGTAGCCGGTCTTGACACCGAGCACCCCGTCGGCCTGCTGGAGCAGCTTGTTGGTGTTGCGCCAGGTGTGCGCCCGGTGCACGGCGGACTTGGCCACCCGGTGCACCGCGCTGCCCACGACCGTCCTGAACGTGGCGTCGCCGAGCGCCGTCTCCGCGAGCTTCACCTGGTCCACGGCCGTGGAGTAGCCGCCCTTCGACGGGGTGGGCAGGCCGTCGGGGTTGGTGTAGCGGGTGTTCTGGAGGCCGAGCCGCTTGGCCTGGGCGTTCATCTTGGCCACGAACGCGGTCGTCCCCGGACCGTACCTGCGCGCCAGCGCGTTGGCCGCGTCCGCCCCCGACGGCAGCATCAGCCCGTACAACAGGTCGCGGACCGTCAGCCGCTCGCCCTTCTTCAGCGCGGCCGTGGTGGCGCCGTTGCTCGTGGCGTGGCGCACGTCGGTCGCGGTGATCTCGATCGTGTCGGTCAGTTGCGCCTCGCGCAGCACCACGTACGCGGTCATGACCTTGACCAGGCTGGCCACCGGGACCCGGCTGGTCTGGCGCTTACCGAAGTGCACCGTTCCGGCCGAGTCCACCACGTACGCCGTCTTGGCCCCCACCTTCGGCACGGACACGGCCACGGTACTGGCCATGGCGGCGGGCTGCACCGCGGACGCCGGCAGGGCGCCCGCGGGCGCGGGAGAGGTGGCCCCCAGGGCGAGAACGAGAGCGGCAGAGCCGATGAAACCCCCAATACGCATGGCGATATGGTCCCAGGTGATCAATGCTCCGTTTGCCGAACCAGGTCTCAAAGACGCGACAACAAGGACCAGTGACGGGTAAACCGCCGTTACGGACGATGGCGAACGGGGGCGTCATGGCGGGCAGGTATGTCATCAGCAGGGACGAGACAGGCGGATTCCGCTTCGCGCTGATCGCGGGGAACGGGCAGACGGTCGCGGTCGGGGAGGGGTTCGCGACGAAGGCCGCCTGCGTGAACGGGATCGAGTCGGTCCGCCGGATCGCCCCGGACGCCACGGTCGAGGACCACACCCACGCCCCCGCCTGACGCAGGGCCCGGCCTGGCGCAGGGCCCCGGCGACGTGCGGCTCAGGGCACGTGCGGCTCAGGACACGTGCGGGCTCAGGACACGAGGGCCTTGGCGGCGCGCTTCCTGCGACGCCGGAGCGTGAAGGCGACGACGCCCGCCACCGCCAGCACGGCCACCACCACGGCCGTCACCGGCGACGCGGCGGCCAGTCGCAGCCAGCCCCACACCAGCGCCGTCAGTCCGAACCACCACATCGGCGCCCATGTCAGGCACCCCAGCGCGCTCGCCACCAGGTACCACGGATACGACACGCGCAGCGCCCCGGCCACCCACGGCAGCGTGTGCCGCAGCATCGGCACCCAGAAGCAGCCGAACACGGCCAGCGCGCCCCACCGCTCGACGATCCGCTCGACCTTCGCGATGCGCTCGCGGCCCAACCGCACGCCGATCCGCGAGTCGTACAGCCGCTCGCCGAGCCTGCGCCCGACCCAGTAGTAGACCTGGAACGCCCCGAAGAGGGCCGCGATCAGGATGGCTCCCACCAGCCAGTACGGCAGGCCGAGCCAGAACGGCTCGGTGGGGGAGGGGACGGCGAGCGCCGGACGCGACATAGCGTTACATCACCATCCCAGATCGTACAAAGGTCAGGCTAACCTTAGTTCACGCTCCGCCGTGCCCGCCACAGGCGGTCCCGGCCGCCACCCTCTCCGACCCTGCCACATCGGCCTGCCCGCCGCGCGCCCACGAGGCGACTCCGGCCGTGCGGAAGGTGCAAGCCATCGGCAACCACTCCTCAATCGCTCGCGCGTACACCTGTAGTGTGCGAACAGGAGTCACGATCATGTGGAAGACAAGTGCCGCGGTCCTGCTCAGCGGGGCGGCGCACACGGCCAAGCTGTTCGTGGCGACCCTCGCCTTCACCGCCGCGTACGTGGGATTCGCGGCCCACGACACCCCGAGCACCACCGCCCGGGGCGAGCAGACCGTGACCCTTTCGGCCCGCGCGACACCTGTCACCGGGCCGATCACCGGCCGGGGCAACGAGCGGGCGAGTGGCGGGATCACGCCGGCGTCGCCGGCCCGCTGACGAGCCGGTCAGACGCCCGAGCCGTCGACCGACCGGCGGGCCGCCTCGACCCAGCGCCGCACGCCGACCCGCTCCGCGACCTCCAGCGCCTTGACGTAGTGGTCGCGCGCCGCCTCCGGCTGCCCCAGTCGCAGCGCCAGGTCGCCGAGCGTCAGCGCGACCGGCCACAGCGCCACCACCCCGGTGCCCGCCCCGGCGATCCGGTCGGCGAACGGCACGAGCTTGTCGTAGCAGTCGACCATCCGCTCCCGGTCGTCGAGCAGCATCCCGGCCAGCGCCCGCCACGTCATCGCCAGCTCGTACAGGAAGTCCGGCCGGACCGGCGGCCGGACGGCGGCCACCGCCTTGGCGTCGGCCTGGTGCCCGGCGGAGGCGAGCGCCAGCGCGTACGCGTCGAGCGTCCACTTGGCGCCCCGCTGGTGTGCCTCGGACAGCAGCTCGACGGTCTCGGCCGCGCGGCCGTCGACCAGGTGCAGGCAGAACGTGGTGATCAGCGGCAGGTCCTGGCGGCCCTCCAGCATGCCGGCGCGCGCCGTCATGCGGGCCGCCTCGCGGTAGGTCCGCTCGGCCCCCGCGTAGTCGCCGGCGATCATCATCCGCTGCCCGGAGTACCAGGCGCACACCGCGGCGGGCGCCGACAGGTCGTACTGCCGCGCCAGCCGGTCGGCGGCGGCGGCGTGCTCGTCGGCCACGGCGAACTCGCCGCGCGCCGCCGCGCACTCCAGCAGCACCAGGTGGGCGAGCGCCTGCGTGGCCATCTGGCCGGAGCGCTGGGCCACCTCCAGCAGCTCCCTGCCGATGCTCTCGCGGGTGTCGACCGCCGGGATGTCGTACGACTGGCGCAGCCGCCCGCTCAGCGCGGCGGCCAGCAGCACCGGGTCCCCGCTCTGGCGGGCCAGCTCCAGCGCCTCCAGCGACGCCTGCCGCCCGCGCTCGGGCGAGGAGGACCCCTCCAGCTCCAGCGCGAGGGTCGTGAGGAGGCTGGCGCGCAGGGTCTGCTCACCTTCGGGCAGCTCCATGAGCGCCTTCTCGGTGACGTCCACGATCTCCCACGCGGTGCGCGTGAAGTCGCGCGCCATGCCCTTGTGGGGGACGGCCAGCGAGGCCGCCACCCGGGCGGTGATCTCCAGATCGCCCAGCGGCAGCGCGGCGTCCATGGCCTCGCGGCGCAGCAGCCGGGCGGCCGTCATGTCGCCGCACAGCGCCAGCGCCTTGATCCGGTGGAGCATGAGCAGCAGCCGGTCGCGCGTGTCACCGCCGGTGCGGTTGAAGGCGGCGATGGCCTGCTCCCACAGCGTCGCCGCCTCCCGGTGGGCGAAGCGGCGCTCGGCCTGCTCGGCGGCCAGCCCGGCGTAGTGCACGGCCTTCTCCGAGGCGTCGGCCAGGAAGTAGTGATGGGCGAGCGCGGCCACGTCGGACGGCGTCCGCCGCTCGATGACGGCCGCGACCGCCGCGTGCAGCCGGGTGCGGCGCAGCCGCGACGCGTCGGAGTAGATCGTGTCGCGTACGAGGTCGTGGTCGAACCGCAGCAGCCCCGGGCCCGGCTCGGTGACCAGCCCGGCGAGCAACGCCGCCTCGACGGCCTCCACGACGGCGTCGGTGCTGTCACCGCGCCCGCCGCGCTCGTCGCCGGCTCCTCCGTCGCCCTCTCCTCGCGAGCTCCTGCGCTCGATGTCGCCGGCCACGTCGACCAGCACATCGACGTCCACGTCCCGGCCGATCACCGCGGCCTGCAGCAGGATCTGCTGCGCCCCGGCGGGCAGACGCGAGATGCGCCGCCGCAGCACGTCGCGCACGCCGGACGGCACGCGCGACAGCACCTCGGTCGCGCTGGCCCGGTCGGCGGCGGCCTCGGAGTCGAGCAGCCGGACGGTCTCGCGGACGAAGAAGGGGTTGCCGGCGGTGCGCTCCACGATCGACTCGACCGCGTCCTCGTCGATCTCGCGTACGCACGTCGCCCTCACCAGCTCGGCCACGGCCTTCGGGTCGAGCCCCGAGAGCTGCACGCGCAGCGGGCCCAGCCGGGCCAGCGAGGCCAGCACGTCGGACTGCCCGTCGTCGAGCTCGCTCTCACGGCACGTCACGACCAGCATCACCCGGCTGGTGGCCAGGAGGCTGGGCAGCGCGCGCAGCAGGGCGAGCGTCTGGTCGTCGGCCCAGTGCAGGTCCTCCAGCGTCAGCAGCATCGGCGCGCGCCGCGCCACCCCGGCGAGGTAACCGCCGACCGCCCGGTGCAGGCGGAAGCCGCCGGACACCTCGTCGTCGTCGGGATCGGGCGCGGCGTCGTCGAGCAGCGGGGCGAGAAGCTGGGAGTACTCACCCGCGCCGGTGCGGCCGACCAGCGAGCGCAGGATCTCCACCCACGCCCAGCCGGGCGGCGTCGCGCTGGAGTCGGGGCAGGCGCCCGAGGCCGTCATCCAGCCGTCGCCGGCGAGCCGGCTCTCCAGCTGGCGCAGCAGCGTCGTCTTGCCCGCCCCCGCGACGCCGGTGACGATCGCCACCTGGAACCGGCCCGTACGGCCGGCGGCGGTGGTCAGCCGGGCCAGCTCGGCGTCGCGGCCGACGAACGGCTCGGGCTCCAGCGGCGGAGGCTCGACCGCGGCGGCGGGCCGGGGCGGCCAGGTGTCGCCGACCGGCACGGGCCGCGGCGGCCGGGCCACCGTGGCGAGCTCCAGCTCGGGGGACTGGGCGAGGATGTCGGACTCCAGCTTGCGCAGCGCCGGCCCCGGGTCGATGCCCAGCTCGTCGGCCAGGATGCCGCGGGCCCGGCGCAGAGCCGCGAGCGCGTCGCCCTGCCGGCCGCAGCGGTAGAGGCCGAGGGCGAGCAGCCGCCAGCCCTCCTCGCGCAGCGGGTGCTCGGTGGTGAGCGCCTCCAGGTCGGGCACGGTCTCGGCGTGCAGGCCGAGGCGCAGGCCGGTGTCGGCGTGGCGCTCGCGGGCCACCAGGCGCAGCTCGGTCAGCCGGTGGACCTCGGCCTCGGCCCACGGCTGGTCGGCGAAGTCGGAGTAGGGGGTGCCGCGCCACAGTCCGAGGGCCTTCTGCAGCCGGCCGCGCGCCGACTGCGGGTCGGCCTCCTCCAGGTGCTCGCCGGCGGCGCGGACGAGCTGCTCGAACGTGAGCGCGTCCACCTGGTCGGGCGCCACCCGCAGCGCGTAGCCGGAGGCGACGGTGACCAGCAGCCGGTTGGGTCCGCCACGGGGACGGCCCGGCTCCAGCACGCGGCGCAGCCGCGAGATGTAGACCTGGAGCCCTGACTGGGCTCCCTTGGCCGTGTCGTCATCCCAGAGGTCGTACAGCAACGTGTCGACGGGGACGACCTGACCTCTGGCCACGAGAAGCCGGGCGAGGACGGCCCGCTGCCGCAACCCGCCGAGGTCGAGTTCGTCGTCTTCGTACGCCTCGACTGGCCCCAGAACCCGGAACGCCACCATGTCAGCCGCCACGCTATGCATGCTTCCGAATCACGCACAAGGTCTTTGTTTCGTTTCGGATGGTCACGGGGAGGCCTTCGAGATCGTGGACGGGGGCTCCGTGGCGGTGCCTCGGCCGTCACGCCTGCGCAGCAGCGCCCACGCGCCCAGGGCGAGACCGCCGAACGGGATCTCGACAGTGTAAGTCCAGAAGCCGAACAGCAGTGCGGTCGCGGTGGCCGGAGCCGCATCCACCCCGAAGGCACTGGTGAGCAGGAGCACCACGCCGCCCTCCATGATGCCCGCCCCGCTGGGGGTGATCAGGGCGCTGGTGAGCACGCGCGACAGGGCGAAGACGGCGATCGACTGGGCCAGGCCGGGGTAGGCGCCGGTGGCCAGCATGCACACGGCCATGATCGCCCACTGGAACCCGAGGAAGAACACCATGCCCACCGACAGGCCGAGCCAGCGGGTGCGGACGATGTCCGCGGTGTCGGCGCGCAGCCGATGCAGCGCCTCGGAGGCGTGGAAGCGCAGCCGCAGCAGGCGGACCAGCGCGTCCAGGCCGCGCCCGAGCAGGTCGGCGGCGCGGTCCCAGTAGAGGGCCGCCGCCACGACCGCGCACAGCACCAGGATCGACACCGCGCCCACCCAGCCGGCCCGCGCCACGGTGTGGTTGGGCACCTCGCCCGCCATGAGCAGCGCGATGATGCCGACCGCCGGCAGGATGAACCTGAACAAGGTGTTCCAGATGCCGCTGACCAGCGTCATCACCACGATCGGGCGGTTGGCGAACCCCCAGCCGCGGGTCATCGCGAAGGTCAGCGCCACCCCGGCCGCGCCGCCGAACGGCAGCAGGTTGCTCACCGCGCTCCCGGCCGCGTTCAGCGTGAGCGCCCGCGTGTGGCCGAGGCCGGGCAGCGAGTTGGTCAGCACGAACGTGTAGGCGAGCAGGCTCAGCAGCCACAGCGCGGTCATCAGCGCGATCATGCCGGGGCCGAGCGTGGCGAACAGCGCGCCGATCTCGTGCCAGGACACCGGCTTGCCGGTCAGCGCGCGGACGATCTGCGGGAGGTACACGACGAGCACCACGGCCAGCGCCAGCGAGAGCGTGGACAGGGCGATCTGGAGCCACTTGTTCTTCATCGCACCCCAGTCTGCCGGTAGGGGACGCGACCCGGATCATCCGCAGGTGTCAACTCGGCCACGGGTCCAGAGGATGACGCAGGCGGGTGCCGGCCGGGACGTCGCGGCGGACGTACCACTCCGTGCCGAACACGAGGCGGTAGAGCGGGCCGGGGACCTTCAGCAGCACGGCCAGGGTGCGGTCGCCGTCGCCGCCGCTCGCCTGGG
Organism: Nonomuraea sp. NPDC005501; assembly: GCF_040605905.1. Classification (NCBI taxonomy): domain Bacteria; kingdom Bacillati; phylum Actinomycetota; class Actinomycetes; order Streptosporangiales; family Streptosporangiaceae; genus Nonomuraea; species Nonomuraea sp. NPDC005501. Next base: position 57,192 of record NZ_JBEXDT010000018.1, read on the forward strand.
AGGCGTGCGCGGCCATGGCCGCCCGCTTCTGTCTCGTGTACTTCCGGACGTTGACCCGGTGGGTGATGGCCTCGCCGGGCGAGTACGCGCTCTCGAACGTGCGCACGTCGAACTCCGGCGGGAACCGGTAGACCTTGCCCGCCAGGCGCAGCAGCCTGACCAGCGGGTCGCGGTTGACCGTCGCCTCCAGCACGATCCGCGTGCCCGCGATCTCCGCGGCCCGCCGCCCCACCCGGTGGACCTGCACGTGGTCGGGATGGCCGTAGCCGCCCGCCGGGTCGTAGATCGACAGCAGCTCGGCCTCCTCCTCCCGGAGGATGGCGGCGAGCTTGCCGGCGGCCTCCTCGGAGTCGGCGTCGATGAAGGCGTTGTCGGGCCGCTCGTCGGCCACGCCGCCCTTGGGGCTGAGGCCCGAGTCGCCGTAGCCCAGGCACTCCACGCGGGCGCACCCGAGCAGCGCGGCGGACTCGTACAGCTCCTCCATCCGGGTGCGGCCCAGCTCGTCGCCGGGCTCCATCTCGGCCAGGCCGCGCTCGCCGGCGGTCGCCACCACGAGCACCACGCGGTGACCCTCGGCCGCGAGCATCGCCATCGTGCCCGCCGTCAGCAGGGCCTCGTCGTCGGGATGGGCGTGGAAGAACACAGCGGTACGTGGAGGCACAGGCCCAGATTAGTCTGGGAGGGGTGCGGATCTTTCACGTGAGTGACTGTTACCTGCCGCGGCTCGGGGGGATCGAGGTTCAGGTCGCCGATCTGGTGCGGATGCAGCGGCGGGCCGGCCACGAGGTCGAGGTGGCCACCGCCACCCGGGGCGAGGCGCTGCCCGGCGTCCACCGGATCGTCGCCCCGATGCCCTTCGACCTGCCCGTGCACCCGGCGGGGGTGGGGCATCTCACGCGGCGGATGACGGCGTCGCGGCCCGACGTGGTGCACGTCCACACGGGGGCGGTCTCGCCGTTCGCCTGGATGGGCGTGCGCGCGGCCGTGCGCGCCGGGCTGCCGTGCGTGGTGACCGTGCACAGCATGTGGGACCCGCTCACGCGGGCCGCGTACCGGCTGCTGCGTCTGGCGTACGGCTGGCAGCGCTGGGGCCTGGTGGCCACGACGGTGAGCAACGCCGCGGCGGCGCCGATCCGCGCGGTCGCGGGCGGCCGCGTGCCCGTGCACGTCGTCTCCAACGGCCTCGACCTGTCGGCGTGGCGGTCCGGCACGGCCGTCATCGAGCCCGAGGCGGACCTCGGCGAGGCGGGCGCGGGCCTCGGGAAGCACGGTGAGGTGCACATCGTCGCGGTGGGCCGGCTGGCGCCGCGCAAGCAGCCGGTGCGGCTGCTGCGGCTGCTCGGCCGCGTGCGCGCCCTGGTCCCGGCGGCCGTCCCGCTGCGCGCCACCGTGATCGGCGACGGGCCGGCGCGCGGCTCCATGGAGCGCTACCTCACCCGGCACGGCATGACCGGCTGGGTGTCGCTGCCCGGCCGCCACACGCGCGAGCAGATCGCCAAGGTGCTGGAGTCGGCCGACGTGTTCGTGGCGCCGGCGCCGCGCGAGTCGTTCGGCATCGCCGCGCTGGAGGCCCGCGCCGCCGGTCTGCCGGTGGTGGCGCGGGCGCAGAGCGGGGTGGCCGACTTCGTCCGGAACGGCACGGAGGGACTGCTCGGCCGCGACCTCGGCGAGATGGCGGCGGCGGTGGCCCGCCTGTGCGCCGACGCGGGCATGCGCGACCGGATCACCGCGCACAACCGCGCCACCCCGCCGACAGCGGGCACCTGGCCCGCCGTTCTGGAGGGGTTCGACCGCGCGTACGCGGAAGCCGCTCAGGGACGGTTGAGCACCACGTAGCCGTCGCGCTCGAACACCCTCCGGTAGCCCTCGGCCTCCAGCCGCTCCACCTGCGCCGCCTGCTCCTCGGCCGAGCCGAACGGGAACTCCCAGCGGGCCGTGTCCGCCACCACCCACGGGGCGCCGTGCGGCTGCCCCGTCCACAGCAGGACGGTGGTGCGGGCGCTGAGCGCGGGCCCGACCGAGTTGGCGGCCTCCACGACGACGCCGGCCGGCACCTTCGCCACCGCCTCCCGGGCCGCGGCCACCTTGACCTGGTCGCCCCGGTAGAAGTCGGGATGGTAGAGCTGGTCCAGCGCGAAGCGGGGGACGAGCGTCACGGCGACCACGCAGGCGCCGAACGCCCAGGCCAGCCGCAGCGACCGGTCGTCGGGCCGCCGGAGCCGGCGCAGCAGCCTGGCCAGCCCGTCCACGCCCGCGCAGAGCAGGATGACCACGGTGAACGCGTTGTACTGGAAGTCCGCCTGCCACCACAGGGCCCGGTCCGCCAGCATGCGTTCGAGCACGTGCGGCAGCGCGACCAGCGACAGGGGCGACAGCAGGCACAGCAGGAGCGTCGGCCAGGCCATCAGGAAGAGGGTGTCCACCTTCGCCTCGTCGCCGAACGGCAGCAGGATCGCGGCGACGGGGTCCCGCAGCAGCGTCAGCAGGGCGCCCGGCACGTCCGGGCCGAGGTGGCCGTACGCCCAGAAGTCGTCGGCGCTGCCGCCCAGCATGGGGATGAGCGCCCCGCGCGCGAGGAGCACGCCGCCGACGCCGATCGCCGCGCAGCACACCCCGCGGAAGCGGTCGCCGGTGACGAACAGGTAGAGGGCGAACCCGATCACCATCAGGCCCATGTCCTCCTTGGCCAGGAGGAGCCCGCCCATCGCCGCGAACGCCGGCAGCGACCGGCCCGCGTGGTGGCGCTCGATCATGATCGAGGTGAGCAGCGGGACGAACATCACCTCGTGCACGTCGAACGCGATCGCCTGCGCCACTGGCCAGGACAGCGCGTACGCGACGGCGACGAGGTAGGCGGGGCCGGTGCCGAGCACCCGGCGGGTGAACAGCCAGACGAACGGGATCGCCGCGGCGAACAGCAGCGCCTGCGCGACGACGAGCGACTCCGGCCCGTCATGGACCCAGTAGAACGGCGCGAGCAGCGCGTACGCGGGGGAGAAGTGGTCGGCGAGCTGCAGGTAGTCGAGCCCCCGGCCGTGGATGGCGCCGACCGCCGGCGCGTACGGGGGCCGGAAGTGCGCGTAGTTGCGCACCGTTTGATCGAAGATGACCAGGTCGAAGACGGAGGCGCGGAAGGTGGCCAGCTTGACCAGGCCGACGGCCGCGTAGGCCGTGGCGGACAGCAGGGCGATCAGGCCCACGCCGAGCCGGTGATCGCTCAGCCACAGCTTCCAGGGGGAAGGGGTGGCGGGGGCCGCCTCGGTCTCGCCCGCCGGCGCGTCGCCCGTCACGGGCAGCAAGCGTAGACGGATTTATCGGGACATGCGGCGGTCGCCGCGGCTCCGTACCCGTGCGGAAACGGACCGGCCGTCGCGATCGCACTGCCCCCCGCAGGCGTCGCGACGGCCGGAGGCCGGATCAGCCGCAGGCGCTCTGGATCTTCGTCTGTGCCGACGAGATCTTCGACATGCTGGCCTGCATGCCGGACGGGTCGTCCAGCTTGATGCTCCCGAAGACGGCGGCGAAGTCGTTGAGCGCGCCGGCGAGGTCGCCGTCGTACTTGCCGGCGAGCGTCTTGAGCTTGTCGGAGGTCTCCTGGGCGGCCTTCTCCAGGGCCTTGGGGTCGGTGGCCGCGCCCGCCGCAGCGCTCTGGAACTCAGTGGTGATCTTGGTCACCTCCTGGCCGACCTGGTTGCAGTCGACCGCGTTGCCGATCGCGCCACAGGCGGTGGTGAGGCCGGCGAGGGAGAGCGTCGCGACCATGAGAGCGATGCGACGGCGAGGGGTGTTCATTTCAGGCCCTTCTTTGCTTTTGCGGATGAAGCGAAAGTATGGGCCCTGCCTTGATCACCGCTTGCACACCACTGTCACCGCCTGCATCCCGAGGCCTGTCACCGACATGGTCCCGGCCTCAGAACGGCAGCCTCCGGCCGGACGGAGTGCGCAGGTCGAGGGGGGCCGGCTGCTGCGCCGGACGGGGGCGTTGCACGATCTGGGCTCTCTTCACAACCGAGGGATACCCATCGGAGTGCCTTGAACTCCTCATGAGCGGGTACCGTGACAGGTGATGCTGGCAGATCCATTCGTGCACCCGGCCCTCTACTACCGAGGCGACCGGGAGTACGTCGCTGCCACGACGGCCTTCATCCGCGCGGGTCTGGCCGCGGACGAGCCGGTGGCCGTCGCGGTCCCCGCCGCCAATCTCAAGCTCATCGAAGGCGGGCTCGGCTCCGACGCGGCCGACGTGCTGCTCCTCGACATGGAGGAGGCGGGCCGCAACCCCGGTCGCATCATCCCCTCGGTACTGCGCTCCTTCGCCGACCGCCACACCGACAGGCACGTGCGCATCATCGGCGAGCCGATCTGGGCCGGCCGCAGCGCCACCGAGTACCCCGCCTGCGCGCAGCACGAGGCGCTGATCAACCATGCCTTCACCGGGCGGAACGTCACGATCCTGTGCCCCTACGACGCCGAGCGGCTCGACCCCCAGGTTCTGCGCGAGGCCGAGCTGACCCACCCGGTGCTCCAGGACGGCGACGGTGAGCGGGCCAGCGCCGCCTACGACCCCGACCACGTCGTGCGCGAGCACAACCGGCCCTTCGACGAGCCCGCCGACTTCGCCGCCCTCCGCTTCGACCGCGACAACTTCGCGGCGGCCCGCACCCTCGCCGCCGGCCGCGCGGCCGAGCTGGGCTTCGACGGCACCCGTCTGGACGACATCCGCCTGGTCGTCGCCGAGCTGGGCGCCAACAGCCTCGACTACGGCGGCGGCGCGGGCGACATCCGGGTCTGGGTCGAGGACGGCCGGCTGGTGTGCGAGGTCAGCGACGCCGGGCACATCACCGACCCGCTGGCCGGCCGCCGGCCGGTCGATCCGCGCGTCGCGGGCTCGCGCGGGCTGCTCATCGTCAACCTGCTGAGCGATCTCGTACGGCTCCACACGCGGGCCGGCGGCACCACGATCCGCACCTACTTCGACGTCCCGGCCCGCTGATCCCCGGGTGGGGCGTCCCGGGTGAGGCCCGCCCTACCGACCCTGAGGAGGCCCTCCCCATCGGGGTGACGTCCGCCCAGGTCACCGGCCCTCTCCCAGGGGCGCCCCGACCAAGGTATTAGGGGGACGTTCAGGGCCGGTTCGGGCCGATCTCCGATGTTCCGCAACGCCGCATTCCACGAGCTTTGAAGCATGAAGGCATTGCTTGTGAGCGGACTCTCCACCATCGGCACCGGGGCGGGCGCCATGCTGGCCCTGCACGCGCGAACCGGGCTCGACCCGATGCACACCGTGATCAGCTCGTACGCCTTCGCCCCGGGAGGCTGGCTGCTGCCCACGTCGCTGACGCTGTTCGCCGTGGGCGGTGCGCTCACCGCCGAAGGGTTGCGCCGGGCCGGCGCGAACGGCGGCGTCGTGGTGCTGGTGGTGGCGTGGGCGGTCAGCATGTTCCTCATCGGGGCGTTCCCGACGGACCGGCCGGGCGTGCCGCTGTCACTGTCGGGCGGCATCCACCGGTACGCCGCCTTCGCCGCGTTCCTCGCCATGCCGGCGGCCGGGATGCTGTGGGCCAGGACCCGCACCCGGTACGCGGTGGCGGTGCGGGTGCTGAGCGCGATCGCGCTCGGCGCGCTGCTGCTCGTCGTGATCCCCTACGTGGTGCGGATGTGCGGGATCCCGCTGGCCGACGACGAGGTCCCGGCGGGGCTGACCCAGCGCGTGGTGGTCGTCTCCGAGCTGGGTGTGCTCGCCCTGGCCGGCCTGTCGGTGCTGCGGGCACTGCCCCAGCAGGCGGCCCGGACGGCGGCCCAGCAGGCGGTTCAGCGGTCCCAGGGCGGCGTGTCGCCCATCTTGGCGTAGTACTTGGCGAGGTGCGCCTTGACCCGGGACACCTCCTCCTCGGGCAGGCGGACCCCGCCCCTGGCGCCGTCCACGACCCCGGCCGCGGCGATGACGGCCCGCGGCACCACCTTCAGCTCACCCCCGACGACGTCGGCGATCGGCAGCTTGTAGGCGCCGAACTCGTCGGCGTCGTCGCCGTCGTACCAGATGTGCGCCTGCCGGTACTTGTCGGTCGGCGCGTCCTCCGCGCCCGCCCACTTCCGCACCCGCTTCTCGGCCGCGGCGGCGTCCCACGCGCGGTCGCGGTCGGCCAGCGGCAGATCCTGGAACCTCGTCACCGTCATGACGAGGAGCTACCCGCCCGGCAGGCGTGAAACGGCCGCCCAGCGGTAGAAGCACGGTCCGACCGAGCGGATCTGATGAGGAGATGTCGAGATGAGCGTGCTGATCGCCTATGACGGGTCCGAGGACGCCAAGGCCGCGATCGCCTTCGCCGGGACGTTGCTGAAGGGGCAGCCGGCCGTGGTGCTGACCGTGTGGGAGCGGGCGGCGATGACGTCGGCGCGCGCGTCGGCGGGCCTTGTGGTCGCGGTGGGAGACACGAGCGCGGAGGACGACGCGATCGAGCAGTCCATGACGGAGCTGGCGGCCGAGGGGGCCAGGCTCGCGCGGGAGGCGGGACTGGAGGCCACGCACCGGGTGGCGACCGACGCGCTGTCCGTGTGGTCGGCGATCGTGGACGTGGCCGAGGACATCGGCGCCACGCTCATCGTGACGGGCACGCGGGGCATGGGCGGGATCCGGTCGCTGCTGCTGGGCAGCACGTCGGACCGCGTGCTGCACCACGCCACCAGGCCCGTCCTGGTGGTCCCGTCCCCGCACACGGACTCCTGACCCGCCCGCCGCCGGTCCTGTGCCGATGCGAGAATGTCGGCGGCGTGGGGCGGAGGCGGCGTAGGGCGGAGTGGCTCCCGTCGAGGGAGGGGCGACGTGGCGGAGGGGCTGGCGCGGCGGCTCGGCACCGGGGACGCGGTCGTCGTCGGGCTGAGCGCGATGATCGGCGCGGGGGTGTTCGCCGCGTTCGCGCCGGCGGCCGCCGCCGCCGGGCCGTGGCTGCTCGCCGCGCTGGCCCTGGCGGCCGTCGTCGCCTACTGCAACGCCACGTCCTCGGCCCGCCTGGCCGCCCTCCATCCCGAGTCCGGGGGCACCTACGTCTACGGCCGGCGGCGGCTCGGCCCGCTGTGGGGCTACCTGGCCGGTTGGGGGTTCACGGTCGGCAAGACGGCCTCCTGCGCCGCGATGGCGCTGACCTTCGGCGCCTACGTGGCGCCGGGCCTCGCCAGACCGCTCGCCGTCGCCGCCGTCGTGGCGGTCACCGTGCTCAACCTGTACGGCGTGCAACGATCCGCCGTGGCGGCGCGGGTGATGGTGGCGTTCGTGCTGACCGTCCTCGCGGCGGTCATCGCCACCGGCCTGCTCGCCGCCCCACCTGCCCCGGGCGGGCAGAACCCGATGACGCCCGGCCTGTGGGGGGTGCTCCAGGGGGCCGGGCTGCTGTTCTTCGCGTTCGCCGGGTACGCCCGGATCGCCACCCTGGGCGAGGAGGTACGCGACCCGGGCCGGACCATCCCCCGCGCGATCGGGATCGCCCTCGGCGTCACGCTCGCCGTCTACGTCCTGGTGGCCGTGGCCGCCCTCCACGTCCTGGGCCACGCGCGGCTGGCGGCCTCCGGCGCCCCGCTGGCGGAGGTGGTGACGGCGGCGGGCTTCGGCGGGCTGCGGCCCGTGGTGACGGCCGGCGCGGCGGTGGCGGCGCTCGGGGCGCTGCTCGCCCTCGTGCTCGGCGTCTCCCGCACGGTGCTGGCCATGGCGCGCGAGCGCGACCTGCCGCACATGCTGTCCGCGGTCGACCCGGTACGGCGGGTGCCCCGGCGCGCCGAGCTCGCCGTGGGCGTCGCGGTGGTTTTGCTGGTGCTGGTGGCGGACCTGCGCGGGGCGATCGGGTTCTCCTCGTTCGGGGTGCTGGTGTACTACGCGATCGCCAACGCCGCCGCCCTCACCCTGTCGCGGGAGGAGGGCGCCCCGCCCAGGATCGTCCCCGTGGCGGGGCTCGTCCTGTGCCTGCTGCTCGCCGCCACCCTGCCGCCGGTCTCCGTGGCGGCGGGCCTGGCGGTCTTCGCCGTGGGGGCAGGCGTCCGGGCGCTCGTCCACCGCCGCACGTGAGCCTGGAGACGCGTGACGTACGCGGGCCGGAGAAAAGGGCGAGCCGCGCGGCGGGTGGGGCGTTAGGATCGGCGGCATGACGCTGCGCACGGTGATGACCGCCCCCTAGGGGGTCCATCGTCCGCGTCCTGTCGAGGCCCCGCTGACCGGGGCCTTCGTCATGTCCGGCCCCATGGGAGGTTCCGGATGTACGTCACGACCACGATTCCCTACGTCAACGCCCGCCCGCACCTGGGGTTCGCCCTGGAGATCGTGCAGGCGGACGTGCTCGCCCGCCACCGTCGCGGGCGGGGCGAGCCCGTGCGGTTCCAGACCGGCACCGACGACAACTCGCTCAAGAACGTCCTGGCCGCCGAGGCCGAGGGGGTGCCGGTGCGGGAGCTGGTGGACCGCAACGCGGCGGCCTTCGAGGCGCTGCGCGAGCCACTGGAGCTGTCGTTCGACGCCTTCGTCAGGACCAGCCGTCATCCCGGCCACCGGGCGGGCGTCGAGCGGATCTGGAAGGCCGTCTCCCACGACCTCTACCGGCGCTCCTACGAGGGCCTCTACTGCGTGGGCTGCGAGCAGTTCTACCCGGAAGGGCCATGCCCGGAGGGGCACGAGGCGCCGTTGCAGCGGGTGGCGGAGGAGAACTGGTTCTTCCGCCTGTCCCGCTACGGCGACCGGCTGATCGACCTCGTCGAGAGCGGGTGCCTGCGGGTCGAGCCGGCCGCGCGGCGCAACGAGGTGCTGGCGTTCCTGCGGGGCGGCCTGGAGGACCTCAGCGTCTCGCGCTCCGCCGCCCGCGCCCGCGGCTGGGGCATCCCCGTGCCGGGCGATCCGGATCAGGTGGTGTACGTGTGGTGGGACGCCCTGGCCAACTACGTCACCGCCCTGGAGGACGACTACGACCGCTGGTGGGTGCGGGAGCCCCGCAAGATCCACCTGGTGGGCAAGGGCGTGATCCGGTTCCACGCGGTGTACTGGCCCGCGATGCTGCTGTCGGCGGGGCTGCCGCTGCCGAGCGACATCGTCGTCCACGACTACCTGACGGCCGGCGGGCGCAAGATCAGCAAGTCGTCCGGGGTCACCGTGGACCCGGTGGCGCTCGTGCGGGCCTACGGCGTCGACGCCGTGCGGTGGTGGCTGCTGCGGGAGGTGCCGCGCGTGGGTGACGCCGACTTCACCGAGGAACGGCTGGTCGCCCGCGCGGACGAGGACCTGGCCAACGGCGTCGGCAACCTGGTCAACCGGGTCGTCACGATGGTCCATCGCTTCCAGGACGGCCACGTGACCGATCGGGAAGATCGGCCGGGCCTGGCCGGGGAGGCGGAGCGCACGCTCGCGGAGGTCGAGGAGCGGACGGGCGCGCTCGTGGACGAGGCGCTGGAGGACTTCGACTTCCGGCGGGCCGCCGCGGCGGTTCAGGAGATCGTGGCGGCGGCGAACGCGTACGTCGAGCGGGTCAGGCCGTGGCAGCAGGAGCCGGCCGATCGGGAGGCGTCGCTGGCCGCGCTGGTGGCCGCCTGCCGGACGCTGGCCGTACGGCTGGAGCCCTTCCTGCCCTCGGCGGCGGCGCGCGTGGCGGCGGCCGTGGGCGGCGAGCGGCTGCCCGCGCCCCGCCCGCTGTTCCCCCGCCTCGCCGGTTCGGACGTTGACCGGCTCCCGGGACGCGCCTAGGTTGGCGCCTGCACGGCCTGGACGGTGTGGGCGGCGCTCGGGTGAGCGCGTACCGGCCGGCCGGCATGGAGGTGACCATGCCCGTCCCCACCGTGCGGGGCCCCGTCGAGGCCGCCGATCTCGGGCAGACGCTGATGCACGAGCACGTGTTCGTCCTCTCGCCCGAGCACCTGGAGAACTACGGCCGGGGCGTCTGGTGGGACGAGGAGTTCCGCGTGGCCGACGCGATCCGCAAGCTCAACGCGCTGGCCGCGAAGGGCGTGCGGACCATCGTCGACCCGACCGTGTGGGGGCTCGGCCGGTACATCCCGCGCATCCAGCGCGTCGCCGCCGGCGTGCCGGACCTGCACATCGTCGTCGCCACCGGCCTCTACTGCTTCGAGGAGCTGCCGCACCAGTACGAGCACCGCGGCCCCGGCCTGCTCCTGGACGGCCCGGACCCGATGGTGGAGGACTTCGTGCGCGACCTGACCGTGGGCATCGCCGACACCGGGGTGCGGGCGGCGTTCCTCAAGTGCGTGGTCGAGGAGAAGGGGCTGACGCCCGGCGTCGAGCGCATCTGCCGGGCCGTCGCCCAGGCGCACCTGCGCACAGGCGCGCCGATCACCGTGCACACGAACGCCGGGGCGCGCACCGGGACGATCGCGCTCGACCTGTTCGCCAAGGAGGGCGTGGACCTGACGAAGGTGGTCGTGGGCCACGCCGGCGACTCCAATGACCTCGACCACCTCATGAGCCTGGCCGACACGGGCGCCACGCTCGGCATGGACCGGTTCGGCCTGGACCTGTACAACTCGACCGAGCAGCGCGTGGCCACCATCGCTGAGCTGTGCCGTCGCGGGTACGCCGACCGGATGGTGCTCAGCCACGACACGGCGTGCTTCATGGACTACTTCGGCGCGGCCTGGGACGACGACCTGGCCACCATCGCCCCGAACTGGCGATACGATCACATTCACGATCAGGTCTTGGCAATGTTGCTGGAATCGGGCGTGGCGCAGCGGCATATCGACCAAATGCTGGTGTATAACCCGAGAAGCTACTTTGCGTAAAGTAGCGGGATTGGTAACACAACGCGGGTAGGTGGAGCTGGGTGACTTCGGAGCAAGCCTTGTCGATCAGCTTGGGGCTCCAGGGCCCATGCGTCATCGCGAGGCTCACAGGAGACTTCGATTTCGCCTCAGCCGCCGAAGTGCGCGATCGCGTCACCAAGGCGCTCGATCTCACGCAGCCGCCGATGCTGGTCATCGACATGCAGGGCGTCGAGGTGTGCGACTCGTCCGGCCTGTCGGTGCTCGTCTACGTGCATAAGGCCGTCACCGCGTCCGGCGGCCGGCTGCTGCTCGCCGGGCTGAACGGCAGGTGCAAGCACCTGTTCGCGATCACCGCGCTGGACAAGTTCTTCGACATCCGCAGCACGGCCGAGCTGGCCATCGCCGAACTCAGCGAACCGGGGAATTCACCGCCGTTCACGGGGTAGTCGCGATGGCATGCCGGCCCACGAGCCCGACCTTCTTGGTGTCTACCTGGAGCAGATCGGCGGTATCCCGCTGCTGACCGCCGCCGACGAGGTCGAGCTCGCCCGGCGCGTCGAGGCGGGCCTGTACGCCGGCCACCTGATCACCCGTCGCCCGCACCGGGACGGCGCGTACGAGGCGGTGAGCCACGCCGAGCTGTGCGAGATCCGGGACGAGGGGCTGCGCGCCAAGGACGTGCTCATCAGGTCCAACCTGCGCCTCGTGGTGGCCGCCGCCCGGCGTTACGCCCAGCGCGGGCTGCCCCTCCTCGACGCCATCCAGGAGGGCAACCTCGGGCTGATCCGGGCCGTGGAGAAGTTCGACTACAGGCGCGGCTACAAGTTCTCGACGTACGGGATGTGGTGGATCCGTCAGGCCATCGAGCGCGGCATCCACGACAAGGGCCGTACCGTCCGGCTGCCCACGCACGTCGGCGAGGAGCTGTCGCGCCTGACCCGGCTGGACCGGCGGCTCGCCGTCGAGCTGGGCCGCGAGCCGCGCGACGCCGAGCTGGCCGAGGTCGCCGGGCGCACGGTGGCCGAGGTCACCACGCTGCGCCGCCTGGCCCGGGACACCGTCAGCCTCGACCTGCCGGTCGGCGAGAACAGCGAGAGCAGCCTCGGCGACATGATCGTCGACGAGAACGGCCCGCAGGTGCAGGAGCTCACCGAGCAACGGGCGCTCAGCGCGGAGCTGCGCGCGCTCGTCACCGCGCTCCCGCCCCGTGAGGCGTTCGTCATCCGGCAGCGGTACGGCCTGGCGGGCAGCGAGGCCGCCACGTACGGGACGATCGCGGACCACCTGGGGCTGACCCGCGAGCGTGTCCGCCAGCTGGAGCGGCAGGCGCTGAAGCGGCTCAGGCGGAGGAGCCCCGTGACGGCGTGGGCGTCGTGAGGCGTTGACCCGGTCGAGACCGTGACGGTTAATCGAAGGGCCTGAGGTCGCTTCTGACGGGGGAAGCGAGGGCTCGTCGCCTCTGGGGGCGCCATGCGCAACCGTCTCTCGGCCACGCTCTTATCGGCCACGCTGCTGTCCGCCACGCTCCTGTCCGCCGCACCGGTCCCGGCCGCGGCCGCGGATGCGGGCGCCAGTGCGCACCTGATCCGCTACAAGATTTTCTTCGGCAGGTGCAAGGACACGTGCCGCATCAAGGTCCAGATCACCAACATCTCGCGCAAGACCCTGTACGACGTCTCGCTCACCGCCCGGCTCAAGGTCAACAAGACCAAGGTCGGCTCGTGCCACGACTATGTGGGCACCATCCGCGCCAAGCGCGAGCGCTGGGCGGGCTGCACCGTGCGCTCCGCCAAGCTGACGTCGATGTGGAACCGGTGGCTCGACGGCGAGATCCGCTGGGACACCCGCGCCGGCACGGTCGTCCACTACGAGTACTACCGCTGATAGGCGTACTACCGCTGCGGCCGACCGGCCGTATCGCCGGCCTGGTCCGAAGACCGGGCGGGAAAGCCAGGGGTCCGAGACCGGCTCGGCCCCTGGCCGTCATGTCAGGAGGTGACGAGCAGGGCCAGGCCGATCAGCACCACGATCGGCACCACCCAGACCACGGCCTCGGCAGCGAACTCCTTGTACATCGCGCGGATCTCCCTCATCACGCCCCGGGGGGCGGCGTACACGTCACTGCGCAGCATAGCCGCCCACGCCCGCCACTCCGTCCAGCACCGCCCCCGCGCCTGCCCGGTGGGAGGAGACGGGGATCGGACCACAGGGCCGGGGTCAGCCCTCGTCCTCGTCGCGCGGACGGCTCCGGGCCAGGCGCTTGCCCAGTCCCGCCAGGGACTCGTCGGCCATCAGCGCCGCCAGACGGGGCGCGTCGGCGTCCACCTGGCGCAGGACCTCCGGGTCCGCGCCGGCGAAGTGGCTCCAGGCGCGCACCACGTCCGGCATGGCGGCGATCGCGTCAGGCGACAGCATCGCCTCCCGGGGCAGCCACGACGTGAGGAGCTGCGACACCCTCCCCGGACTCCACCACAGGGGACGATCCCCGATGAACTCCACCAGCTTCGCGAACGCCTCCTCGGCTCCCGGCAGGGCGGGCAGGTCGTGGAAGCGGGAGAGCGTGTCCTCGGGAGCCGGCCGTACCGGATCGGGGACAGAACGGGCGCGGGCCAGCGCGAACGGCCGCATGCCCGGGAACGTGTCGACGACCGCCGCACCCATGACGCGGTCCGTGAGCTCCACCGCGTCCAGGATCCGCCCAGCCACGGCGCGGGGCTCGGACGGCTCGAGGCTCAGGTCGTCGAGGAACTTGCGCTCCTCCACCAGCGCGTCCACGGCCAGGCCGCCGTTGACCTGGTCGACGGCGACGACGAGCAGGTGGGGCTCCTTGCCGGAGCGGTAGTGGAAGGAGAGGGCGGCGAGCGCCTGCAGGCCGTGGCGATCCGCCTTGCCGTACCAGGCTCCGTCGCACTCGACCTGCCCCATCCGCGCCACCCAGCCGGGCAACGCGTCCCTGGCCTCGGCGCCGTGCGCGGCGTACAGGTCGGCGAGGGGCGGCTCGCCGGCGGGCGCGGCATCCGCCTGCGCGTCCACGGCGTCGGGGGTCGCGACGGCGGCGAGGGCGGCCAGCGTGAGGCGGCCCTCCGGGGTGCCCGCCTCCACCAGCTCCCGCACGAGCCCGCGCGCGTCGGCGGGGTCCAGCCCGCCCATGAGCCGTGACGCCCACAGCTCGGTGCGCAGGGGAGAACGCCACCTGAGCAGATCACGCGCCTGGGTGACCGCCGTCGTAAACGCTGGAGTGCTCACCCTCCGACCGTAGTCCACGGATCTCCATGGCCGACGCGGGGCGGGACCACGGTCAGGCCGAGACCGTCGCGCGAGGTCCGCCAGTCGCGCGAGGGTCTCGGCCGCCGGCTCGTACGGGACGGTCCGGCCGGGGGCGGTCGGACCCGCCCCCGGCTCGTACGGGACGTCCGGCCGGGGGTGGTCGGACCCGCCCGCGGCCGTACGTCAGCGGTTGTCGCCCGTGAGGCCGGCCTTGCGGAGGGCCTCGGCCATGGCGCCCGAGGGGGCGGGGCGGTCCTGGCGCTGGCCGCCGCGGCCACGCTGGCCGGCGTCGCGGCCCCGAGCGCCGCCGTCACGCCCGTCACGGGCCTGGCCGCCGTCACGGCCCTGACCCCCACCGCGACCCTGGCCGCCGTCGCGGCCCTGCGCGCCACCGCCGTCACGGCTGCCCGTGCCACGGCCGCCGCCGTTCCGGCCGTTCCCGCCGCGACCGCCGGCACCCCGGCCACCGCCCCCACCACCGGCACTCTCACTATCGGCACCCTGACCACGGGCACCCTGGCCACGGGCCTGGCCACCGGCACCCCCGTCCCCCCGTGCGCCCTCGGCGCGGCCGCGGGGGCCGCGGGACTCGCCGCCGGAGGCGGTCGTCTCGTCCTCCAGCCGGAGCGTGAGGGAGACGCGCTTGCGCGGGATGTCCACGTCCAGCACCTTGACCCGGACGATGTCGCCCGGCTTGACCACGTCGCGCGGGTCCTTGACGAACGTGCGGGACATGGCCGAGACGTGGACCAGGCCGTCCTGGTGGACGCCGACGTCGACGAACGCGCCGAACGCCGCCACGTTGGTGACCACGCCTTCCAGGATCATCCCCGGCTGGAGGTCGGAGATCTTCTCGACGCCCTCCTTGAACGTGGCGGTCTTGAAGGCCGGTCGCGGGTCACGGCCGGGCTTCTCCAGCTCGCGCAGGATGTCGGTGACCGTAGGCAGGCCGAACGTGTCGTCGGTGAACTCCTGCGGCTTGATGGAGCGCAGCGCCGCGGTGTTGCCGATCAGCGTCTTGAGATCGGTCTGGACCGAGCCGAGGATGCGCCGCACCACGGGGTACGCCTCGGGGTGGACGCTGGAGGCGTCGAGCGGGTCGTCCCCGCCGGGGATCCGCAGGAAGCCCGCGCACTGCTCGAACGCCTTGGGCCCGAGCCGGGCGACGTCCTTCAGCGCCGTACGGGAGCGGAACGGGCCGTTGGCGTCGCGGTGGCGCACGATGCTCTCGGCCAGCGTGGACCCGATGCCGGACACGCGGGTGAGCAGCGGGGCGGAGGCGGTGTTGACGTCGACGCCCACGGCGTTGACGCAGTCCTCGACCACCGCGTCGAGCGAGCGGGACAGCTTGGTCTCGGCCAGGTCGTGCTGGTACTGGCCGACGCCGATCGACTTCGGGTCGATCTTGACCAGCTCTGCCAGCGGGTCCTGGAGGCGGCGGGCGATCGAGACGGCGCCACGTAGCGAGACGTCGAGGTCGGGCAGCTCCTGCGAGGCGTAGGCGGAGGCCGAGTAGACCGACGCGCCGGCCTCCGACACCACGATCTTGGTGACCGACGGCATGTGCTTGACCAGCTCGCCGGCCAGCTTGTCGGTCTCGCGGGAGGCCGTGCCGTTGCCGATGGCGATCAGCTCGACGCCGTGCCGCTGCACCAGCGCGCCGAGCACCGCGAGCGACTGGTCCCACTGCCGCTTGGGCTCGTGCGGGTAGATGGTGGCGGTCTCGACGACCTTGCCGGTGGCGTCGACCACGGCCACCTTGACGCCGGTGCGCAGGCCCGGGTCGAGGCCCATCGTGGTGCGCGTGCCGGCGGGGGCGGCGAGCAGCAGGTCGCGCAGGTTGGCGGCGAACACCCGGACCGCCTCGTCCTCGGCGGCCTGCCACAGCCGCATCCGCAGGTCCAGGCCGAGGTGGACGAGGATGCGGGTGCGCCAGGCCCAGCGGACGGTCTCGTTCAGCCAGCGGTCGGCGGGCCGGCCCTGGTCGGAGACGCCGAAGCGGGTGGCGATGCGGCCCTCGTAGTCGGGGCTGTCGTCGGGCTCCAGCGTGACGCTGAGCACTTCCTCCTTCTCGCCCCGGAACATCGCCAGGATGCGGTGGGAGGGCAGCTTGGTGAGCGGCTCGCCGAACTCGAAGTAGTCGGAGAACTTGGCCCCGGCCTCCTCCTTGCCCTCGCGGACCTTGGACACCAGCCGGCCGCGGGTCCAGAGCTGCTCGCGCAGGGACCCGATGAGGTCGGCGTCCTCGGCGAAGCGCTCGATCAGGATGGCCCGCGCCCCCTCCAGCGCCGCACCGGCGTCGGCCACGCCCTCGGTGACGAACCCCTCGGCCTCGGCCGCCGGGTCGAGCGACGGGTCGGCGAGCAGCCGGTCGGCCAGCGGCTCCAGGCCCAGCTCGCGGGCGATCTGCGCCTTGGTGCGCCGCTTGGGCTTGTACGGGAGGTAGATGTCCTCCAGCCGGGCCTTGGTCTCGGCCGCCATGATCTGGGCGCGCAGCTCGTCGTCGAGCTTGCCCTGGGACTCGACGGACTCCAGGATGGCCGTCCGCCGCTCCTCCAGCTCGCGCAGGTAGCGCAGCCGCTCCTCCAGGGTGCGCAGCTGGGCGTCGTCGAGGGCGCCGGTGACCTCCTTGCGGTATCGGGCGATGAAGGGCACCGTGGCGCCGCCGTCGAGCAGCTCGACGGCCGCGAGCACCTGCCCGTCGCGCACGCCGAGCTCAGCCGCGATCCGCTGGTGAATAGAGAGCACTTGCCTGCCTTTCGATGGTCCCGCCGGTCAATTGTGCAGGAAGGGGCCGTCCCCCGGGACCGCGCGGGCCGCCAGGGCGCGCCGGTCGTCGTCCAGCACCCTAGAGGCAGGCACCGACGATTTCCCGCGGATCAGCGGCGAGCCGAATCAAACGGGGCTCGGGTGGTAGACCTGGGGGATGCGGATCTCGGTGGCGGCCGACAGCCTGGACGGCGTGGCGGAGCGGGTGGTGGAGGAGCTGCGCGGGCGCGGGCACGAGGTGATCGTCCACGGGGCGCTCGACCCGGGCGGGCGCGACGACTGGGCGTGGGCGTCGGAGGCGGCGGCGCGCGACGTCGGCGAGGGGCGGGCCGACCAGGCCGTGGTGTGCTGCTGGACCGGCACGGGCGCGTCCATCGCGGCCAACAAGGTGCCGGGCGTCCGGGCGGCGCTGTGCGCCGACGCGTACACCGCGGACGGTGCCCGCAGGTGGAACGACGCGAACGTGCTGGCCCTCAGCCTGCGCCTCACCTCGGAGGTGGTGCTCGGCGAGATCCTGGAGGCGTGGTTCGCGGGCGAGCCCAGCACGGACGACGCCGACCGCTCGAACGTCTCCCACCTCGACGAAATCTGACTTCTCCTCGCGTATAGGGCGTTTCGGACTGGCGGCAACGTGGTGCCATGTGCTTGGTTGTGACGCCTCATGAAGATTCAACTGACTGACGTCGCGGCTCTCGCCCGCGGCTGCGCCGTGCTGGGCACCGGTGGCGGGGGCGACGTGCGTACCGGGGCGCTGGCGGCGCGGCGGGCGATCCAGGAGTACGGCGACGTGCCGCTCGTCGGCCTGGCGGACTTACCCGATGACGCCCTGGTGGTGCCGCTGTCCGGCATCGGCGCGCCCACGGTCAGCCACGAGATGATCCACGGCGAGGACGAGCCCCGGCGGATCGCCCGGGAGATCGAGCGGATCTTCGGCCGGCCGCCGTCCGCGGTCATGTCCTCGGAGATCGGCGGGGCCAACGGGGTCGCGCCCGTCGCCTGGGCGGCGCAGCTCGGCCTGCCGCTGCTGGACGCCGACGGCATGGGCCGGGCGTTCCCCGAGGTGCAGATGGTCTCCATGTACGTGGCGGGGCTGCCGGCCGACCTGGTGATCATGGCGGACATCGTGGGCAACGTCGTCACGATCAGGCCGGTGGACGGCCTGTGGTCGGAGCGGCTGGCCCGCGCGGTCTGCGTGGCGGCCGGGTCGCACGCGCTCATGGCCGACTACGTGCTCACCGCCGAGGGCGCGCGGGGCGCCGTCATCGAGGGCACGGTCACGCGGGCCCTGGCCGTCGGCCGGGCCACCGAGGGGACGGGAGACCCGCTGGAGGCGCTGCGGAGCGAGCTGGGGGCGTACGAGCTGATCACCGGCAAGCTGGCGGACGTGGAGCGGCGCACCACGGGCGGGTTCGTGCGGGGCACGGCGACGGTCGAGGGCACCGGAGCCGACCGCGGCCGGTCCTTGACCCTGGAGCTGCAGAACGAGAACCTCGTCGCCATGGCCGGCGGCCGGATCATGGCCATGGTGCCCGACCTCATCACGGTGGTCGACACCGAGACGGCCGCCGCCATCCAGACCGAGTCGCTCCGGTACGGCCAGCGCGTCACGGTGCTGGCCTGGCAGTGCGACCCGCTCTGGCGCACCCCGAGGGGCCTGGAGACGGCCGGTCCCCGGGCCTTCGGCTACGACCTCGACTACACCCCGGTCGAAGACCTGGCGAAGGACCCGGCGGAGGAGCCGGTGAAGGGGGAGCCGGTGAAGGAGGGGCCGCGTGTTTGACGGAGCTCGGGGAGCCCTGCGCGTCGGGATCGACGTCGGCGGGACGAACACCGACGCGGTGGTGCTGGACGCCGCCGACCGGGTGATCGCCAAGGCCAAGCGGCCGACCACGCCCGACGTGACGAGCGGCCTGCGGGCGGCGCTCGGCGCGGTCCTGGCCGAGCTGGACCAGCACGCGGAGGGCCGCGTGACCCGCGTCATGCTGGGGACCACGCACGCCACGAACGCCATCCTGGAGCGCCGCGGTCTCGGCCGGGTGGCGGTGGTGCGGCTGGGCGCGCCCGCCACGACGTCCGTGCCGCCGCTGACCGACTGGCCCCCCGCCCTGCGCGCCGCCGTCTCCGCCGGTGCGGCCGTGCTGCCCGGCGGTCACTACGTGGACGGCCGCGAGATCGGCCCGCTCGACCGCGACGCGATCCGCCGGTTCCTCGACGGGCTGCGGAAGGACGGGGCCAGGGTGGACGCGGTGGCGGTGACGGGCGTGTTCAGCCCGGCCACGGCCGACCACGAGCGGGCGGTCGCGGAACTGGTGGCGGCCGAGTACGGGCTGCCCGTGTCGGTCAGCCACGAGATCGGCTCGCTGGGCCTGCTGGAGCGCGAGAACGCGACCGTGCTCAACGCCGCCCTGTACGGCGTGGCCGGGCACGTCACCGGCGCGCTGGCCGGGGCCCTGGCCGAGCACGGGCTGACCGCCACGCCGTACCTGGCGCAGAACGACGGCACGCTGATGACCACGGAGCACGCGGCGCGGCTGCCGGTGTCGACCATCGGCTCCGGCCCGGCCAACTCGCTGCGCGGCGCCGCGTTCCTGTCGGGCGTGGCCGAGGCGGTCGTGGCCGACGTGGGCGGCACCTCCACGGACCTCGGCGTGCTGACCGGCGGGTTCCCGAGGGAGTCGGCGGCGGCCGTGGAGATCGGCGGGGTGCTCACCAACTTCCGCATGCCGGACATCCTGGCCATCGCGCTGGGCGGCGGGACCGTGGTCCGGGGCGAGGAGGTCGGGCCCGACTCGGTGGGATACCGCATCACCGAGGAGGCGCTGGTCTTCGGCGGCTCCACGGTCACCATGACCGACGCGGCGGTGGCCGCCGGCCGTACCCCTCCGGGAGCGGACGACTGGCGCGCCCGGCTGGGCGACAGGGTGGGACGGGACGGCCTGGAAACAGCCGTGGCGGTCGCCGACGCGATGGTGGCCGACGCCGTGGACCGGATGTCGCTCGGGCGGGCCGACCGGCCGCTGGTGGCGGTGGGGGGCGGCGCGTTCCTGCTGCCGCCGCGCGTCGCCGGGGTGAGCGGCGTGGTGCGGCCCCGCCACGCCGAGGTGGCCAACGCCGTGGGGGCCGCGATCGCGCTGGCGAGCGGCAGAGTGGATACGATCTTGCCTGCGGGCGAAAGCCGGTCGAAAGCGATCGAAAGGGTCAAGGAGGAGGCGGCCGCGCGAGCCGTCGCCGCGGGCGCGGACTCCTCGCGGGTCGAGATCGTGGACCTGCTGGAGGTGCCCCTGAGCTACCTCTCCGAGCCCGCCGTGCGCGTACACGTGAAAGCCGCCGGACCTCTCGCCCGGTGACGTAACCGAAAGGATCCCCCCACCATGCGCTGGCACAAGCGGCTGCTCGTCGCCGGAGTAGCCGGAGTCGTCGCCATGACCGCGTCCGCGTGCGCGGGCGGCCAGGTTCGCGGCGCCGGCGGAACACCCGAGCCGGGCACGAGCACGGGCGCGAGCGCCGGCCCGGGCACCGGCCGACCCGCCGGGCAGGCCAACGACGCCACGTTCGTCTACGCCCCGAACCTCGACGTGGTCACCGACTGGGACCCGGCGAGCTCGTACTCCAACGAGATCATCGCCATGTCGAACATCTACGAGGGGCTCACCCGGTACGACGCCGACGCGCGCAAGCCGGTGCCGCGCCTGGCCACGGAGTGGACGTCGGCGGCCGGCGGCAAGGAGTGGACCTTCAAGCTGCGGCAGGGCGTGAAGTTCCACACCGGCGCGCCGCTCGACGCCGAGGCGGCCAAGAAGGCCATCGAGCGCACGATGAAGATCAACTCCGGTGCGGCGTACATCTGGGGCGCGGTCAAGACGATCGACGCGGTCGACGCCTCCACGCTGAGGTTCACCCTCAAGTACGCCGCCCCGCTCGACCTCGTCGCCTCCTCCGGCTACGCCGCCTACATCTACGACACGGCCGCCGCGGACCGGCTCAAGGACGGCAAGGCCGACGCCGGCACCGGCCCGTACACCATCGACACCTGGCAGAAGGGCAAGGAGACCGAGCTCACTCTCAAGGCGTTCGAGGGTTACTGGGGCGGCTGGAAGCCGGAGCAGTACAAGAAGGTGGCCTTCCGCGTCACCCCGGAGATCACCACGGCCTGGCAGCTCCTGCAGAAGGGCGAGGTGAGCTTCGTCCCGCGGCTCAACCCGCAGCTGTTCGAGCAGGCCGGCATGACGGAGGGTGTGCGGAGCTCGCAGAAGCCGTCCTTCCAGAACCTGCTCGTGCTCTTCAACACCGCGACCGGCCCCGCCAAGGACGTCAAGGTCCGGCAGGCGCTCCAGCTCGCGATCGACTACGACGGCCTGGTCGCCGCCCTCAAGGGCGCGGGCACCAAGGCGTCGGGCCTGGTGCCGGACGGGCTGCTCGGCCACGTCGCCGGCATGGAGCCCAAGCAGGACCTGGCCCGGGCGCAGGAGCTGCTCAACGCGGCCGGCTACGGGCCAGACCTGGAGGAGCTCAAGCTGACGATGACCTACGCGCAGGGCGACGAGGACCAGAAGCTGCTGGTCACGCTGCTCAGCTCGACGCTCAAGCGGCTCAACGTCACCCTCCAGGCCAAGCCGATGGCCTGGAACGCCCAGTGGGACCTCGGCAAGAAGAAGGGCCAGGACCTGTTCGTCATGTACTGGTACCCGGACTACCCCGACGCCTACTCGTGGTTCCTCAACGTGTTCAAGAGCGCCGACCAGCCGCAGTTCAACCTGTCGTACCTGAAGAACGCGGAGATCGACAAGGCCGTCGACGCGCTGCCGCAGCTCTCGGCCACGGACGCGCTCGCCGCGGACCGGGCGTACGCCGACCTCCAGAAGAAGATCATCCAGGACCAGGCCGCGGTGGCCGTGCCGTACGTGCAGACCTACCAGCGCGCGCTGTCCGCCACGGTCCAGGGCTACGCCGACAACCCGGCCTACCCGAACGTGGTCTTCTTCTACGACCTCAAGCCCGCCGGCTGACCCTGTGCCCCGCTACGTGGCCCGCCGGCTCGGCCAGGCGATCCTGGTCGTGGCCGGCGTGGTGGTGCTGACGTTCGTCGTGATGCGGCTCGTGCCGGGCGACCCGGCGGTGGCGTTCGCCGGGCCGAAGGCCACGCCGCAGCAGCTCGCCGAGGCGCGGGCGCGCTTCGGCCTCGACGACCCGCTGCCCGCGCAGCTCTGGAACTACGTCAGGGACCTGGCGACCGGCGACTGGGGGACCAGCCTGCGGACCCGCCGGCCCGTCCTGTCAGACCTGTACGTGGCGTTCCCGGCCTCGCTCGAGCTGGTCGGCGCGGCGCTGATGATGGCCGTCCTCGTGGGCGTACCGGCGGGCGTGCTCGCCGCCCGCCACCGGAGCCGGCTCCCCGACCTCGGGGTACGGGTGGGCGGCATGCTGTCGGTCTCGGTGCCGGTGTTCTGGCTCGCGCTGGCGCTGCAGACGGTCTTCGCCGGCAACCTGGGCTGGTTCCCGGTCGCCGGCGAGTACGACTCCGCGCTCGACACCACCAGCCCGCTCACGCTCTGGACGAACATCACGGTCGTGGACGCGCTCATCACCGGCAACTGGCCCATCCTCACCAGCACTCTCGAACACCTGGTGCTGCCCGCGATCGTCGTGGCCGCCTACCCGACGGGGGTGATCGCGCAGATGACGCGGGCCGCGCTGATCGAGGAGGCCGGCCAGGACCACACGCGGCTGGAGCGGGCCCTCGGGTTCGGCGAGACGTCCATCCTGGTCCGGTTCGCCCTGCGGCCGGCGCTCAACCCGGTGCTGTCGCTCATCGCCCTGGTGTTCGCGTACGCGATCGTCAACGGGTTCCTGGTCGAGGCGGTGTTCAACTGGCCGGGGCTCGGCCGCTACGCGGTCGACGCGATCCGCAGCCTGGACACGCCCGCCATCGCCGGGGTCACGCTGCTGGTGGCGCTGGTGTACGTGCTGGCCAACCTGGTCGTGGACCTGCTGCAGGGCGTGGTGGACCCGAGGGCGAGGCTCCGGTGACCGCCGTCTCCGCCGTCGCCTCCGTCAAGGGCCGCGGGGGCGTGGACCGGCTGGCCGTCCTGGGGGCCGCGATCGTCGCGGGGATCGTGCTGTCGGCGGTGCTCGCGCCGTGGCTGGCGCCGTACCCGGAGAACACGCCCGACCCCGTGCACAGCCTCCAGCCGCCGGGCGGCGCGCACTGGTTCGGCACCGACGGCGCGGGCCGCGACGTGCTGACGCAGGTCCTGTACGGCGGGCGCACCTCGCTGACCATCGTCGTCGCCGTGCTGGCCGTCTCGGCGGTGGTCGGCGTGACGCTGGGCGTCGTGGCCGGGTACGCGGGCGGCTGGGTGCGGGACGTGATCATGCGGGTCACGGACGTGTTCCTGGCCTTCCCGGCGCTGCTGCTGTCGCTGGCCCTCGCGGTGGTGCTCCAGCCGAGCGTCACCACGGTCATCGTGGCCATCGCGGCCACGTGGTGGCCCTGGTACGCGCGGCTCGCGGCCTCCGTCGCCGCCTCGATCGCCACCCGGCCGTACGTGGACGCCGCCCGGTGCCTGGGCGTGCCCGCGCCGCTCATCGTGCTCCGGCACGTCCTGCCGAACTCGCTCACCCCCGTCCTCGTCCAGGTCTCGCTCGACGCGGGCGGCGTCATCCTCACCGGCGCCGCCCTGTCCTACCTGGGGCTGGGCGCGCAGGAGCCGGTGGCCGAGTGGGGGCTGATGGTGCAGCAGAGCCAGACGTACTTCACCACCGACTGGTGGGCCGTCACCTTCCCCGGCCTGGCGATCCTGGTGACGGCGTTCGCCTTCAACCTGCTCGGCGAGGGGCTGCGGGCGGCCCTGGACCCGCGAAGGGTCGTCCGATGATCGAGGTGCGGGAGCTGCGGGTCAGGTACGGGACGCGGACGGTCGCGCACGTGCCCGAGCTGGACGTGGGCGCGGGGGAGTGCGTGGCCATCGTGGGGGAGAGCGGGTCCGGCAAGTCCACCACGCTGCTGTCGCTGCTCGGGCTGACCGAGGGAGCCGAGGTGTCCGGGTGGGTACGGGTCTGCGGCGTGGACGTGCTGACCGCCCCGCCGCGCCGGCTCCGGGAGATCCGCGGCGCCCGGGTGGCGCTGGTCATGCAGTCGCCGCAGGCCGCGCTCAGCCCTGCCACCCGCCTGGGCGTCCTCATGCGGCGCGCGCTGCGGCTGCACGGCGTGGCGGCGACGGACCAGGCCATGGCGGAGGCCGTGGAGGCGGTGCTGCTGGACCCCGCGATCCTGCGCCGCTACCCGCACGAGGTCTCGGGCGGGCAGGCGCAGCGGTTCGCCATCGCGCTGGCCATCGCGCTCGGCGCGGAGGCCGTCCTGGCCGACGAGCCGACCAGCGCCCTCGACGTGACCGTGCAGGCCGAGGTGGTCGGCGTGCTGCGCCGGCTGCGCGAGGAGCGGGGGCTGGCGCTGCTGCTCGTCTCCCACGATCTGGCCCTGGTCTCCACGATCGCCGACCGGGTGCTGGTCATGAAGGACGGCGAGGTCGTGGAGAGCGGCCCGGCCGGCCGGGTGCTGTCCGCGCCGTCCCACCCGTACACGCGCGAGCTGCTGGAGGCGCTGCCATGACCGTGCTGAGGGCGGAGGCGGTGACCCTCGGGTACGGCCGCACGGCCGTCGTCCACGACGTCAGCCTGGACGTCACCGAGGGCGGGGTGGGGCTGATCGGGGAGAGCGGGTCGGGCAAGACCACGCTGGCGCGCGCGTTCCTGGGCCTCCTGACCCCCATGTCCGGGCACATCTGGTACGGCCCCCAGAACCTGAAAAAAGCGGATATGAGGCGCTTTCGGAGGGACGTTCAGCCGGTCTTCCAGGCCGAGGCCCTCGACCCCCGCATGCGCGTCGGCGCCTCGGTCGCCGAGGCGCTGCCCCGCAAGGAGCGGGATCGCGTCCCCGCCCTGCTGGAGAAGGTGGGGCTGCCCGCCGACGTGGCCGAGCGCCGGCCGCACCAGCTCTCCGGCGGCCAGCGCCAGCGCGTGGTCATCGCCCGCGCGCTCGCCGTCTCGCCCCGCCTGCTCATCCTCGACGAGCCCACCAGCGCCCTCGACGTGACCGTGCAGGCCAGGATCCTCGACCTGCTCGCCGGGCTCGGCACCGAGCGGCTGCTCATCACCCACAACCTGGCCGTGGTGGGCCGGCTCTGCCGTACCGCGCACGTGCTGTTCGCCGGAAGAGTCGTCGAGTCGGGGCCCACGGCCGAGCTGCTGGAGCGCCCGGCCCACCCGTACACGCTGGCCCTGCGCGACGCCGTGCCCAGGCTGGGCGGCGAGCCGCCCAGGGCGCGCGGGCGCACCGAGGCGAGGCCGGCCGCGACCGGGTGCCCGTTCCGGCTGCGCTGCCCCCTGGCCGTGCCCGCCTGTGAGCGGGCGCCGGAGCTCCGGGACGTGGGGGAGGGCCGCCGGGCGGCCTGCCACCGTGCCGAGGAGCTGCTCGTCTGATGGGGCGGGGTCGCCTACTTGGCGGCCATGTGGTTGACCAGGCGCTCGCTCACGTCCTCCGAGAGCCGGGAGATCAGCCGCGCCAGCTCGGCGCGGTCGTCCTCCGGCCAGTCGGCGAGCGCGATGGAGAACCAGTCCATCGTGACCTGGCGGCAGCTCTCCGCGGCCTTGGCCCCGGCGGGCGTGAGCGCGATGCGCCAGGCGCGCCCGTCCTCGGGGTCGCGCACCCGCTCCAGCAGCTCGCGCTTCTCCAGCGCGGACACGTGCCGGGTCACGTGCGGGCTCTCCACCTGGAGCCCTTCGGCGATGGCCCCGATCCGGCGCGGCTCACCCGCGTCGAGCAGGTAGACGAGGATCTGCACGTCCGGCCTGTCCAGCCGGACGCCGGCGGCCTCGGTCAGCCGCTCGTGCGTCTTGGCGCGGTTGAGCGTGGTCACGAGCCGCCGGAACGACGCCACGGTCGTCAGCAGATCTGCGTCCTTCGACATTTACTTACCTAACTTACGTATGTATGCTCGCTCCTCGGTTACTTACCCAAGTTATCCAAAGGAGCCCTCATGGCGACAGTCGTCGCACCCCCGTCCCACGAGGAGGCCACGCGCAACCCGTGGCCCGCCGTGGTCGCGCTGGCCTTCGCGGCGTCCATCGCGGCCCTGCAGAACACCGCCGTCGTCCCGCTGCTGCCCGTGCTCCAGCGCGAGCTGCACGCCTCACTGACGGCCGTGAGCTGGACCTTGACGATCAGTCTGCTGGTGAGCGCGGTGGCCACCCCGCTGCTGTCCAGATTCGGCGACATGTACGGCCGGCGGCCGATGATCCTCGGCGCGATCGGCCTGCTGGTGGCCGGATCGATCCTGGGAGCGCTGGCCACCTCGTTGACCTGGCTGATCGTGGCCAGGATCCTGCAGGGGTTCGTGACCGCGCTGGTGCCGCTGTCGATCGGGGTGGTCCGCGAGACGTTGCCGAGGAGACAGCTGGCCACCGGCATCGGCGTCCTGAGCGCCACCATGGGCTTCGGCAGCGGCGGCGGCATGATCCTGGCCGGGCTCGTGGCCGGCGACTACCACGTGCTGTTCTGGGTGACCGGGGCGATCGCCGTGGTCGCCGGCACCCTGGTGGCGATCCTGGTGCGGGACACCGCGCCCGCCGGCGGGGGACGCCCCGACCTGCTCGGCGCCGCGCTGCTGACCGTGTGGCTCGTCGCGCTGCTGCTCGGCATCAGCGAGGGCGGCTCGTGGGGCTGGACCTCGCCCGGCGTGCTGGGCCTGTTCGCCGTCGCGCTGGTGACCGTGGTGACCTGGGTGGTCGTCGAGCGGCGCGTGCGCGAGCCGCTGGTCGACATGGCGATGCTGACCCAGCGCACCACGGTCGGCGCGACGGTCGCCTCCATGCTGCTCGGGTTCGCCTTCTTCACCTGCATGACCGGCATCTCGGGGTTCACCCAGGCCCCCGGGGTCGGCTTCGGCGCCTCGACCCTCCAGGTCGGCCTCTACCTGCTGCCCAGCACCGTCATCATGCTGGTGATCTCGCTGTTCGCCGGCCGGTTCATGCGCCGCTTCTCCGCGTCCTCGATGGTCGCGGCCGGCTCGGCGGCCGTCGGCCTGGCGGGCCTGTGGCTGGTCGTCAGGCACGGCGCGCCCGTGGACGTCTACGTGGCCACCTCGCTGCTCGGCGTGGGCCTCGGCGTCGGCTACGCCGCGCTCGGCACGATGGCCGTGGAGCACGTGGAGCCGGCCAGGACGGCCGCCGCGGCGGGCGTGAACGCGCTGGTGCGGATCGTCGGCGGCAGCACGGCCGGCGCGGTCATCGCCGCGATCCTGGCCGCGCTGCCCGGCGAGCACGGCTACCAGTGGGTGTTCGCGACGGCCGCCGCGGGGAGCATGGTGGCGGCGCTCTTCGCGGCCGTGTTCGGGCTGCTGAACCGCCGGGCTCTCCTGGTCACAGCGCCCGCAGGCCGTTGATCACCTCCAGCAGCACGCTGGCGTCCGGCGCGGGCGGCGGGTGCTCGACCTGCACGAGCTGCTGCGCGTGCAGGTCGCCCACCAGCACGCGGACCACACCGATGGGCAGGCCCAGCTCCGCCGCCACGTCCACGAGGCGGGTGGGCGTCGTGCACTTCTGCATGATGATCAGATGCTCCGGCCCGAGCCCGACGGGCGGGGCCAGGCCACCGGCCGTGATGATCACCGCGATGAGGTCGATGGCCTCGCTCGCGGGCACCGTACGGCCCTTGGTCAGCAGGTAGGCCGGGACGATCGGACCAGCGTCCTCGTCCAGCCAGCGCTCGTCAGTCACTCTGCACCACCCGGATCGAACGAGCGCCTTCCCTGGCGGGCTCCGTGGCGGGTTCCTTCTCCGTGGCGCTCTCCTCCGGCTCGGCCGGCGGGTCGCTCACGTGTTCTGCCGGGATCAGCACGATGGCGGTGGTCCCTCCATATGGTGAACCGCGCAACGTCACGCGGATGTCATGCCTGGCGGCCAGGCGGGAAACGACGAAGAGGCCGAGCTGGTCACTGTCGGCCAGGTCGAACTCGGGCGGGCTGGCCAGCCTCGCGTTGAGCTCGGCCATGTCCTCCGGGCTCATGCCGAGACCGCGGTCCTCCACCTCCAGGGCGAAGCCGCGGGCCGCCACCTCACCGCGTACCTGGACCGGCGTGTGCGGCGGCGAGTAGACGGTGGCGTTCTCGATGAGCTCGGCGATCAGGTGGATCACGTCACCGACGACCGGCCCCGCCAGGCGCTGGCCCGGCATCGGCTCGACGATGACCCGCTGGTAGTCCTCGACCTCCGCCGCGGCGCCGCGCACGACGTCGATCAGCGGCACGGGCTTGCTCCACCCGCGGCCCGGCGTCGCGCCGGACAGGATGATCAGGCCCTCCGCGTGGCGGCGCATGCGGGTGGTCAGGTGGTCCAGGCGGAACAGGTCGTCCAGGGCCTCCGGCTCGGTGGCCCGGTGCTGCATGTCCGCCAGCTGGATGCGCTGGCGGTGCAGCAGGGTCTGGCTGCGGCGGGCCAGGTTGCGGAAGACGTGGCCGACGCCGTCGCGAAGCTGCGCCTGGCCCACGGCGGCCTGCACGGCCGTCTGCTGGACCGTGGAGAACGCCTCGCCGACGTCCCCGATCTCGGTCGTGGTGCTGGTGACCGAGAGCGCGGGCACCTCGACCGTCTCGCCCCGGCGCAGCTTCTCCACGACCTGCGGCAGCCGCTCCCGCGAGACCTCCAGCGCGGCCTGCCGCAGCGCGGCCAGCTCCCGCGACAGCCGGTTGCCCATCCGCAGGGAGAACCCGATCGACACGATCACCAGCACGAAGCAGGTGCCGGCCAGCAGGAACGCCCGCTGCAGCACCGAGTCGGCGACCGGCTCGGCCCGCTCGGACAGCAGGCTGCTGGCCTGCAGCTGGGCGTCCTGGAAGGACTTGTTGAGCGTCTCGGTGGTGCTCAGCCAGCCCGCCGGCGCGTCGCCCGCGATGATCTGGTCCTCCATGATCCGCATCCGCTGGTACGCCGGAGAGGTGATCAGCGAGACCTGCGTCTCGCGCAGGCCCGCGTCCAGCTCCCCGAGCGCCTGGTCCAGCAGGAAGCGGCGGTTGCCGACGATCTGGGTGAACAGCCGCCGCTCGGCGGTCGTGGTCGGACCGGCGGCCAGGGCCTGCTCCCTGGTCAGCAGCTCGCGGGCGTAGCCGACGTCCACGATGACCCGGGACTGCTCGTAGATCGGGATGTCGTCGACGAAGGCGACGTTGCGGTGCAGACTGAACAGGGCGTCGGTGATCCCGTTGTACGTCTCCACCACGTGCAGCCGGGCGGCCAGGCCGGCGTCGATCTCGCCCCGGATCGGCTCCAGCCGGCCGAGCTGCGCGAGGACCGCCTCGACCTGGGCGTGGATCCGGTCAGATGTGTTCATGGGCGCGCTGGAGAGCTGCTTGAACCGCTCCTTGGCCGCGTCGGTGCGCGAGCGCTGCGCGACCACGTCCGACTCGGTGGAGTTGGTCTTGAGGCGTAGCAGCCGCGCCGAGGCCAGGCGCTCCCGCTGGAGCTCGGTGGTGAGCTGGTAGGCCGGGAGGCGCAGATTGGTCCAGAGCGTCTTGTACTGCCGCAGCTCCAGGCTCTCGGTGGCGGTCACAGCGGTGATGACTCCCCACAGCACCACCATCGAGGCGAGCGGAACCAGCAGCAGGCCGATGATCTTCAGGCGGATCGTGCGTCTGCGACCCATGGCACCTCTTCCGGTCGGTCCCCTGCTGGTGAACCCCGGACGGGACAACGCATGAGAATAGCAATTCGATCTCTCGAAGTCCTAATTTTTCGGGACTTTTGGACAGTCTATGATGATCTTGCAGTAGGTTTCGCCGTAGACCGGGTCACAGAGGGAGATGCGTTGCGCCGTCGTCTCGCAGCGGCCACCGCCCTGCTGCTGTCCATCGCGGCGTGCTCGATCCCCGCCGAGGTGGCCGTCCGGCAGACACCGCGTGGGGACTCCGCCTTCGTGCACGTGCAGAACCTCGACGTGATCACCGAGTGGGACCCCGCCAGCTCGTACTCCAACGAGATCATCGCCTTCCAGAACGTGTACGAGACCCTCACGATGTGGAACCCGGTGACCGCCAAGGCCGCCCCCCGCCTCGCCACCTCCTGGGTCTCGTCCGTGGACGGCCGCACGTGGACGTTCAAGCTGCGCCCCGGCGTGACCTTCCACACCGGCAGGCCCGTGGACGCCCAGGCCGTCAAGGCGTCGATCGACCGGACCATGAAGCTCGGCCAGGGCGCCTCCTACATCTGGGACGCCGTCGAGGCCATCAGGGCCGACGACGCGCTGACCGTCACCTTCAGCCTCAAGTACCCCGTGCCGCTCGACCTCGTCGCCTCCTCCGGCTACGCCGCCTACGTCTACGACACCAAGGCCGCGACCGACCTGCGCGCCTGGCTGCGCGACGGCAAGGACGCCGGCTCCGGCCCGTACACCGTGAAGACCTGGCGCAAGGGCAAGGAGGAGGAGCTCACGCTCACCGCGTACGACGGCTACTGGGGAGGCTGGACGGGCCCGCACTACCGCACGGTCAAGTACCGCGTCGTGCCCGACCCCGACCACGCCTGGCGGATGCTGCTGCGCGGCGAGGCCAGCTTCGTCGAGCGGCTCGACCCCCGCCTGTACGCCCGCGCCAGGACCACCCCAGGCGTGCGCACCTCGCGCAGCCCGTCGTTCCAGACGATGATGATGCTCTTCAACACCGCCGGGGGGCCGATGGCCGACGTGCGCGTACGGCGCGCCGTGCAGAAGGCCGTCGACTACCGGGGCATCATCAGGGCGCTCAAGGGCGCCGGCTCACCCTTGAGCGGCATCGTCCCCAAGGGGCTGCCCGGGCACGTCCCCGGCCGCGAGCCCCGCCAGGACCTGCCGGCCGCGACCGAGCTGCTGCGGCAGGCCGGCTACGGCCCCGGCGGCCGGCCGCTGCGGCTCTCGCTCACCTACGCCGAGGGCGACTCCGACGAGAAGCTGCTCGCCACCCGGCTCGCGGACACGCTCAAGCCGCTCAACGTGACGGTCGACGCCAAGGCCATGCAGTGGAACGCCCAGTGGGACCTCGGCAAGAAACGCGGCCAGGACATCCTGGTCATGTACTGGTGGCCCGACTACGCCGACGGCTACTCCTGGTTCGGCAACGTCTTCCACGGCGAGAACCCCACCGTGTTCAACCTCACCTACCTCGACGACTCGCGGACCGACGCGCTGCTCGACACGCTGCCGCGGCTCACCGTCACCAACCGGGCGGGCGCCCAGCGCGCCTTCCGGCAGGCCACCGCCCGCATCCTCGACCGGCACGCCGCCGCCGCGCTGCCGTGGGTCGTCACCTACCAGCGCGCCTACCTCGGCGGCATCCAGGGCTACGACGACAACCCCGCCTACCCGGACGTGGCCTTCGTCCACGACCTGCGGCCCTCCGGCTGACGGCTCAGGCCTCTTCGACCGGCTCGCCTTGTTCGATGCGCTCGCGCAGTCGTTGCCTGATCTCCTCCGGGGTGTAGGCGCGGCGCCGCCGCTCCGCCCGCGTGATCGCCACCCCCGTGGCCGCGACCCCCGCGACCCCGGCCAGCCCGAGTATCTTCCACCAGCGCATGTGCCTAGGCTAGCGATGTGCTGACTCTCGACGAGGCCGTCGACCTCACCAGGACAGGCGATCTGTGGGTCTTCCGCGGCCGGTCGGTGCCCGACCGCGCCATCCAGACCATGACCAACAGTCCCGTCAACCACGTCGGCATGGCGATCGTCGTGGAGGACATGCCGCCGATGATGTGGCACGCCGAGCTCGGCAGGTCCCTGCCCGACCTGTGGTCGGGAACCCACCAGCGCGGGGTGCAGCTCCACGACCTGCGCGCCGCCGTCACGGTCTGGGCCGACCGGTACGGCCAGCGCCCCTGGCTGCGCCAGCTCGAACCCGAGGCGACACCCGAGATGGAGGACGCGGCGCTGCGCACGGTGGCCCGGCTCGACGGCACGCCGTTCCCCAGCACCGCCCGGCTCGCCGGCCGCTGGGCCCGCGGCCGGCTGCCGCGCCTGCCGCGCCTGCTGCGGGATCGGGTCCGGGGGGAGCGGGCACTGGAGAGCGCGTACTGCGCCGAGGTCGTGGCCGTGACGTACCAGGAGATGGGGCTGCTGCCCGCCGGGCGGCGGCCGAACTGGTACGACCCGGGCAGGTTCTGGAGCGGCGACGACCTCGGCCTGCTGGGCGGCCACCGGCTGGGCAAGGAGATCACGGTCGGCGTCGAGCGCTCCGACCAGTCGAATACCCGGTAAATGGCGGCGAACTAAATAACTTCCCAACGCTCATTATCTGAGTATTGTGGGGCCCACATGTGCGGGGGCATTTCTTCTTGAACGCCGAGAGGGGCCGCTGCGTGGACACTTCCGACGGCCGGGTCGTCATCTTATTGATCATCATCGCGCTGGCCCTGTTCGTCGCGGGCCGGCGCTTCCAGTCGATCGTCTCCGCACGTCAGGCATGGCGCGACTCGATGAGAGCCGTCCCCGTCAAAAGACAGTCGAGCGGCGGCACGCTGAAAGTGGTGATCGGAATCGCGTTGATCATCACGGTGGTCTTCTGGTTCCTCACGAACGCGAGCCGCCTGATCTAGCCGCCGGTGCCGTATTTAAGCACTTTCGACTGATCTGCCCGATCCGTTCAGCCGGAGCAGGGCTCCTCCGGATCGGAGGGAGGCTTTTCCTGATCCCGATCACGATCGGAGGGAGGCTTCTCCCGATCGCGATCGGAGGGAGGCTTATCCCGATCCCGATCCCGATCCGAGGGAGGCTTTTCCTGATCCCGATCGGAGGGCGACCGCCGAAACCGCCACGAGGGTGAGGGCCGAGGCGGCCACGCCGACGGCGCGGGCGAGCCGGACCGCCCGGCGCACGTCCCCCACCGCGGGCTTGCGGCCGTCGCCCATCGTGGGACGGTGCTCGGTCCTGCCGCCGTAGACGTTCGCCCCGCCGAGCGTGACGCCGAGCGCCCCGGCGAAGGCCGCCTCGCAGCGTCCCGCGTTCGGACTGGGATGCCGATGGCCGTCCCGCAGCAAGGCGGCCATCGCCCGGCCCGGCGCCGGAGCGGCGAGCACGGTGAGCAGTCCCGTGATCCTGGCCGGCACGTAGTTGGCCACATCGTCGAGCCGCGCCGCCGCCCACCCGAACCGCTCGTACCGCGGGGAGCGATGCCCCAGCATCGCGTCCAGCGTGTTGACCACCCGGTACGCCAGCAGCCCCGGAACCCCGGCGACGGCCCCCCAGAAGAGCGGGGCCACGACGGCGTCTGAGGTGTTCTCGGCCAGCGACTCCACCGTGGCGCGGGCCAGCTCGGGCGCCTCCAGCTCCGACGGGTCGCGCCCGCACAGGTGCGGCAGCCGCTCGCGGGCCCGCTCCAGATCGCCGTCCTCCAGCGCGTCGGCCATGAGCTCTCCCTCACGCGCCAGCGTGGTGCCGCCGAGCACGGCCCAGGTGGCGGCGGCCGTCAGAACGGCCCGCGCCGCCGGATGCGACACCCGCTCGGCCGCGACGCCGAGCGCGACGGCGCCACCGACGCAGACGGCGACGTGGGCGACGCCGTTCACGCGCGCGTCGCCGTACAGGCGGCGCTCCAACGCGGCGGCGGCCCGCCCGAACAACGCGACGGGATGCCCGGCACGCGGGTCACCGACCAGAGCGTCGACGACCAGCCCGGCGGCGACCCCGCCCACCCGGGCCCACCTGCCTGCCCGCCCGTCCGTATGTCCGTTCGGATGACCCCGCCCCGAGCCCGCACGACCGACCCCGCCCATACCGCCTGCCCTCTCCCTGTGAACCCATCACCGCCGAGTGGTGGGGCGGCACCGGAACCCGACGCGCCCAGAAGCAGCCACCTACCACCCGAACCCGACACCCCCGGACACGCCAGACCGGTCGTCAGAGCCGCGAACCAGAACCCGGGGCTGGAACGACCAGTCGACTGCGCAGCTGATCCTCGTGGGCGTCCAGCCAGGCCGCCGCCCGGCGGATGCGCTCGCCGGCCCCTCCGGCCCACATGCGCGCCCATCCGCCGCCGGTCGCGGCCCGCGCGCGCATCACCTCGTACGATCGGTGGAACCGCAGCCGGGCCAGGTCCAGCAGCCGCCGCCGCTCGCGGGCCGGCAGGCCGTACGCGTCGCAGAACAGCCGCAACCGCCCACCCACGTCCAGCCCGCGCAGCAGCGGGGGAGTGTCCACGGGATCGGCGATCGGCGCCCAGTGGCGGAGCGTGGTGACGACGTCGAACAGCCGTGTCGTGGGCCGCGCCAGCTCGAAGTCGATGAAGGCCCGCGGGCACCCGTCGCGGAAGACCACGTTGTCGGGCGTCACGTCACAGTGCCCGACGATCTCGGGGGCGGCGTCGTCGTTCGACCCGGCCTGCCACCCGCGCGTGTTCAACGGGAACCCGGCGGTCGCGTCGTGCAGCTCCCGTAAGAGCCCGGCCACCCCGACCAGAGCCTCATCGGTGGCGGTCACGGCGTTCAACCCGGTCGTACCCGGGACGTAGGTGAGGATCTCCCGCCCCAGCCCGTCCATCCCCACGACCCGCGGCGCTCCCGCGAACCCTACGGCCTCAAGATGGCGCAGGAGAGAGTGGACGGCGGGGGTGAACGATCCGGCGGGCCTGCGCACGGTGTCCCCGACGCGCACCACCCCGTCGGTCACGTCCCCGCCCTGCAAGGGGATCTCGTGCAGGAGCGTCGCGACCATGCCACGACAGCTTAGACCCATTTGTACGCCCCCCGCCTGCCATTTCGGTCGGCAACATCCCTCGGGACTGCCAGGTTGGGTGGACGAACACGGGGAAAACGTGTGCATGACAGGTCCCAGGATCATGCACAATAAGGCGGGAGCGCCCTTAGCTCAGCTGGATAGAGCACCGGACTTCTAATCCGACGGTCGCAGGTTCGAATCCTGCAGGGCGCGCAACCAAGACCAGCTCAAACCCCGTCTGAGCTGGTCTTTTGCATGATCGGCGTTGTTGGGTGGTAGGCAGCGGGGGCCGCCATGAGCAGCCCTGCGCCAGTGGTCGCGGAACATACGCGGAATGCTCGCGAGCGCGTTTCCCCAGGTCGGCGCGGCGGTTTCGGGCCCCGGAACGGCGAAAGGACCCCGAGGTGTCCCGGGGTCCTGCTGGGCGTGGTGGGTCACGCCGCGAGTGCTTCCAAGATGCGCCGGTTGGCGACGTCTCGTTGACCGTCGATGCACTTGGCGTAGACGCGGAGCATGACGTCCACGCCGTGGCCTGCCCGTTCGGCCGCTTCAGGAGCGTGCACGCCCGCGTTGAGCCAGAGCGAGACGGCCGCGTGCCGAAGGTCGTACGGTCTGCCCGCCAGGGGAGAGGCGACCTGATCGGGCGTGAGGGCGTACGTGCGAGCCTCCTGCCAGACCTTCGCGTACGCCGATCCCGAGATCACGCCGCCTGTGCGAGTGCGGAAAAGCAGGTCCGGGCCGAGAGCGACGCCATCCTCATCGGCGCAACGACAATGCGCCGCGACAACCCCCGCCTCCTGGTCAACTCCGAAGCCCGTCGAGCCGAGCGTGCCGCCCAGGGCCTTCCCCCGTACCCGCTCAAGGTCACTATCACCAACAGCGGCGACCTCGACCCCGACTTGAAGTTCTGGCACCACGGCGGCGAGAAGGTTGTCTACTGTCCCGACTCCGCCGCCGCAAAGCTCCGCGAAGCCCTCGGCGACCTGGCCGGCGTGGTCAGCCTCGGTCTCGCCGTGGACCTCGGTCGCATGACATGCCAGCACCGCCGTACCAGCCGAACGCCCGGACCGGGGTTGCCGCGCCGCCGCACAGATGCAGTCCTACGATCGCCATTGCATGGCTGGACGCCGTGCGTGCTCGGGGGCGATCGACGATCCAGGGTTCGTTCCTCACCCTGGCTCACCGAGCAGCGTGGTTGATCTCTTGGAGGGCACGATGAGCGGCATGCCGAAGAATCCGCCTGAGTCGATGAAGCATCACTTGCGTCAGCGCCTGAACGACCACGCTCGTTCGCGCTGGCAGCTGTCCGGGATCGACGTGCGTTTCCGCGGCGGATTCGCTTATGTCGAAGCGCGCCTGCACGGCGGTGCCTACGCGCGGCTGTGCCGCCTGCGCTTCCAAGGCCTCCCGCACACCTGGGCCTTCGCAATCTACCTTCCTTACGAGGGCATCTACCAGGACAGCCTCCTGCCCAGCGGCTACCCTTCAGGCTCACCCGAGGAAGTCCTCGACTGCGCGTGCGCCTTCCATTTTGCTGACCCCGACGCTCACACCACACCCCCACCGCCCTCAACCAACTAAGGCGGTGCAGCGATAGGCAGGAAGGCCCGATCCACAGGGCTCAGCCTCTCACGGGGCGTCAGGCGGACCAGGCAACCGCGCGCGAGGGCATCCAGCAGCTGTGGCCCGGCTTCGCTGTCCGAGCCGACCCGCGTGCGACTTGTTGACCAACCGATGGCGTTTTAGCCCCGGCATTTCGTCACAGGGACGTAGTCATCCCGATGCCTCCTGTGGCTGTGCGCGATGACTTTCGGCGACATCCACGGCCGTGCGGATCAGTTCCGCCACCGCGAGGGATCGGTGCTGCTGCGGCCAGGCAAGAAGGACCGAGATGAGCGGGGCATCGAGCACCGGGACGCAGACCAAGTCCGGCCGAAGCTGGCCACGGACCGACTCCGGGGCCAGGGCGACCGCCCGCCCCAGCGCAATCAGCTGCATCAACTGATCGATGTCGCGGACGCTGGCCTCGCCCGCTGCCGCCGCCTCATGGGTGGCGAGCGTCTCGCCTGCGAGGTCGGCAAGCCGCACGCTGGACCGCTGAGCCAGCTGGTGCCGAGCGCCCACGACCACGACCTGGCGTTCGGCCAGCAGTTCCTCGGAGTCCAGGCCGCGCAGATCGCAGTGTGGACTCGGACTGTGCAGCAGTCCGACGTCGGCCCGGCCGTCGCGGAGCATCGTGGCGCGCTCGTGGATCGCGCAGACGACGACGTTTACCGGGCGCGCCCCCGGCCGTGACTCGTAGGCCGCCAAGATGGCGGGCAGCAGACCCCCGTCGCCTCCGGGCTTCATCACCAGGGTCAGGCCGGGATCGAGTCGACCAGCTCGCTGGGCCCGATGAGCCGCCGCGGCCATGGCCTGCAGTGCCAGCCGTCCTTCGTCGCGCAGGACTTCTCCAGCGGGGGTCAGCCTCACCCGCTGGCTGGTGCGTTCCAGAAGCGTGACGCCGAGCTGAGTCTCCAGGCTGCGGATCGACCTCGACAGCGGGGGCTGGGCGATTCCCAGGCGGTCCGCCGCACGGCCGAAGTGCAACTCTTCGGCCAAAGTCAGGAAATAGGTCAACGCCCGCGTCTGCAGTGGATCCATACCTTGAAGGTACTGATTGTTCTTCCGC
Organism: Nonomuraea sp. NPDC005501; assembly: GCF_040605905.1. Lineage (NCBI taxonomy): Bacteria > Bacillati > Actinomycetota > Actinomycetes > Streptosporangiales > Streptosporangiaceae > Nonomuraea > Nonomuraea sp. NPDC005501. Next base: position 94,373 of record NZ_JBEXDT010000018.1, read on the forward strand.
CTGTCATTGCTCAGCGGTCCTGCCGATGATGGTGTTCGATGTCATGACTGACATCACCGACAACGTGCCTTCCATCGCTCTGATCACGGGAGCCAACAGAGGGATCGGCAACGCGATCGCCGGGCGGCTGGCCGCTCTTGGAATGACGGTGCTTCTCGGCTCGCGTGATCCGAGACGCGGTGCTGACGCGGCGCGCGCGCTGCGGGATGTGGGCGGAGACGTGGTCCCGATCACCATCGACGTGACCGACCAGGCCAGCGTGAACGACGCGGCCAAGACCGTCGAGGACATGTACGGTCGGCTCGACGTGCTGGTCAACAACGCCGGTGTTTCCGGGGTCCCGTCGCCGCTGACGCCTTCCGGCGCCGACCTCGACGTGGTGCGGGAAGTGTTCGAGACCAACTTCTTCGGAGTCGTCGCGGTGACGAACGCGATGCTGCCGCTTCTACGGCGGTCCCGCGCGGCCCGGATCGTCAACATGTCCAGCGAGATCGGGTCGCTGGCCTCCATGTCCGACCCGAATCACTACATGTCGAAGCTGCCGGCGCAGGCCGCCTACCCGCCCTCGAAGACGGCTCTGAACTCCCTGACCGTCCAGTACGCCAAGGAACTGCGCGGCGCGGGAATTTTGGTGAACGCCTGCTCGCCGGGCCCTTGCGCGACGGACTTCACCAAGGATCTCGGACTGCCGCTCACCCGCACCGCCGACGACGGTGCCGCCATCGCCGTCAGGCTCGCCACACTGGCGGACGACGGTCCCACCGGCGGATTCTTCGACGACAACGGCACCCTCCGCTGGTGACGGGCCGCGCCCACCGATCACAGCTCGCGGCGCCTGTCGACCATAGGGCTATCCAGCCTTGTTCGCATTAACCTGCGGCTTTCACGGCGAATTTGAGCCGACCTGATCATTCACATAAGAAAAGTGCCCTTGAGCTGGGAGGATCGGACTTGTCTAAGGCCCCGCCCATCCCAGATCAGAAGGCACTTTCCGAGTGAACTCTATCGCTTCTCGCCGCAAGATCACCGTGTCTGCCGATGGCCGCGGGCTGGTCTTCAATGGCGGTGGTCTGCTGCTGATGCAGACGCTACGCATCACCGGACTGGACAAGCACCTGTCCCAGCAGCTGGAACGGTGGCGACCCGGCCGAGCGGTGCACGACCCTGCAAAGATCATCACCGACATGGCTCTCACCCTGGCGCTCGGCGGGGACTGCCTGGCCGACATCGCCGTGCTGCGCTCCCAGCCTGAGCTGTTCGGCCCCGTCGCCTCCGACCCGACCGTCTCGCGCCTGATCGACCGGCTCGCCGCCGATGAGGCCCGCGCGCTGAAGGCCATCCGCGCCGCCCGCGCCACCGCACGCCGGCGCGCCTGGCACCTGGCCGGTGCTCACGCCCCCGGAACAGATGGCCAGCCCGTGATCGTCGACCTCGACGCCACCATCGTGATCTCGCACTCCGACAAGCAGCACGCGACCCCCACATGGAAGAAAAGCTACGGCCCCCGCCCGATGACCGCCTTCGCCGACCACCAGGGCGACGGCGGCGGCGAGCCCCTGGCCCTGATGCTGCGACCCGGCAACGCCGGCTCCAACACCGCCGCCGACCACATCCAAACCACCCGCCTCGCCCTGGCCCAGCTTCCCAAACACCTGCGACGCAACGTCCTCATCCGCACCGACTCCGGCGGCGGCACCCACGAGTTCCTCGCCTGGCTCACCCGCCCAGGACGATGGCTGAAGTACTCCATCGGCTTCACCATCACCGACTACATCGCGCAGGCCATTCTCAAGCTCCCGGCCACCGCCTGGACCCCCGCCTACAACGCCGACCGCCAGCCACGCCCCGGCGCGTGGGTCGCCGAGCTCACCGGCCTGCTGGAACTGACCGGATGGCCCAAGGGCATGCGCGTCATCGTCCGCAAAGAACGCCCGCACCCCGGCGCCCAACTGCGCTTCACCGACCTCGACGGACACCGCTTCACCTGCTTCGTCACCGGCACCCCCGGCGGCCAGCTCGCCGACCTGGAACTACGCCACCGCCGCCGCGCCCGCGCCGAAGACCGCATCCGCACCGCCAAGGACACCGGCCTGCGCAACCTGCCCCTGCACGACTTCACCCAGAACCAGATCTGGCTCGTAATCGTCGCCCTGGCCTGCGAACTGCTCGCCTGGATGCAGATGCTCGCCCTGCACGGCACCGACGCCCGCCGCTACGAGCCCAAACGACTACGCCTGCGCCTGTTCGCCGTGGCCGGCCGGCTGGTGCACGGCGGCCGCCGCCTGTACCTGCGCATACCGACACGATGGCCCTGGGCCCGCCAGATCATCGCTGCCCTGGCCCGCCTGCACGCCCTGCCAGCGCCGACCTGACCAGCACCAACCCGTCCCACGATCAGGAAAGGGGACCCGCGGGCCCGTGGAACCCCGCCCACCCGGCGCGACAGCCGGGCACCCACGCTGACCACAGCGAGGAAATCGACCTCCAGCCAAAGACTTCAGCCGACCAACTCAAGGTCGAGAAAGATCGAGGTTAGTGCAACCCTCTACCTCCATGACAGTGCCAGGGTGATACTACGACTATGGAATTGCCGATTCTCTGTAGCCGGTGTGGCGCGCACTTTCAGTCAGGCGTTGAGCTGCCAGCCGCTTCGTCTCTGTTCGAGTTCGACCCCTACAAGATGCCATTGGACAGCATCCCGAAAGCCAAGAGGCCGTGCCCCATCTGCGCATACATAAACGATCACGAACCGGTGCTCCATACGCTGGGCGTCCTTTACACGGTCCGTATGGCCGCTCTCAGGCGGGATGAGCAGGAGCGGCTCATCAACAAGATCGCACAACTAGAGGAAAGCCAATGTAATCCTGGGCAGGTGATTAACGAAATCCTCGATGAGGAGCCAAAGGTTGCGGGACTGCGGCGACTGGTACCAAGAGGTCAAGCAAACATCTTGGCCTTCATCGCTCTACTGGTTTCCTCGGTCACCTTATTGGAAAACATGCTGGGCGATCTGAAAGATCTCAAGGAATTATTTGACGGCCCGCCGGAGAATGGTCTAAAGATGGACTACTACCCTCATCGCAAGCTCCACTTCCTTTCGCCTATAAAGTGCGGCGGGTCCGCTACGATGCTAGAGAGTAATAGCCTAGTCGCAATACTTTGAGCGATATCCTTAGGGAGTGGGCTGATGATCGGTCGGCGCCTTATAGTGTGATGTTTGAGCATATTCCTGTAGTGGGCGGCCGATGGGAATTTCATCAACCCGAATATTATTCTGTTCCTGATATCCTGTGCATAACTATCGTCGATAATCATTCCGAATTGCGCAGCTTGCGCAACCGGATTGCGTTGGAAAATTTCCCATAGAAGAGGAGTTGAAGCAGTTTTCGCTGGTCGGCCCTGCTGTCAGGTGGAAAAACACTTCTGACCCGAAGGCTCGAATTCGAGAACAGATACCCGGGCGCAGGTTCACGCTGCATGACATGCTCTAGCGTTGGCTGCTGCTTAGTCTAGCGCCAATCTTGGATCGATGGAGAGCGTGCTTGTAGTGAAATCATAGCTATAACATTCAAAGCAACAGTCTCTTGAAATATAGGAGAGTGGTACTACTCTCACGATCGCCCTGCTGTGGCCGGCCTCTATGTGGGGTCGGGGGCGATCGACGGCCAAGAGCTTGGTGCCTCAGTCCTGGGCCACCGAATGCACCGGTGAGGGTTGGACGAGAATTCTCCGGCGAAGTGGGCCAAGAGCAAGATCCGGAACATGTACGGGACGCCGCCCCTTGCGCCGGGGACGGTCATATATCCGGCTGCAGGTCGGAGAGTCGTCCGATTGCGAAGCACCGTTCCACTTCTAATCCGACGGTCGCAGGTTCGAATCCTGCAGGGCGCGCGTTCTGTGAACAGCACAAGAGAGCTCCTGACCAGCGGGAACGCAGGTCCGGGGCTCTCTTGGTGTGTGCGGTGGTGTGTGCGGTCAGCGGCGGGCGACTGCGGTTGGCTGTGCCGAATACGTGCGCAAGTTCTCGGGGCGGTTCCCGATCACTCGGAGTCCTCCTTGAGCGCGTCGGCGATCCGGCGCTTGGCGGCCTCGTCCTGGCCGACGATGCACTTGGCGTAGATCCTGAGCGGGACTTCCATGCTGTGGCCGGCCCACTCGGCTACCTGCGTGGGCGGTTCCCCCGCGCTGAGCCACGTCGAGACGCAGGCATGGCGGAAGTCATAGACCCTTCTGGCCAGCGGGGAGGCGGCCTCCGCCGGGTGAGCGCGTCCTGCCGGGCCTTGGCCCAGGCGCGCCGGTGGGTGATGCTGGGCAGCTCTCCTCCGCGCACGCCGGAGAGCAGCCGGCCGTCGGCGGCCCTGCCGTACGGCGAGGCCAGATGCGCCCGGAGAATTCGGACCAGGACGGGCGGCATTGGCACGGGGCGGGTGTGCCCTCCGCCCGGTGCTTGAGAGTGCGCTCCTCGTGGAGTGTCCCGTCGTCGGTCCACTCCCGCCCGGCCAACGGGGCGGCCTTGGCGAAGCGCAGCTCTCCCCACTCCCCGGACTCCTCCCACTCGCCGGTCTCCTCGTTCAGCACCAGGGGCGGAAGGGTGACGTTGTGGTCCCGCAGGTTGACGACCTCCTCCGGACGCAGCCCCGCGTAGTACATGAGGGCGAAGAACGCCACCAGGCGCTTGCCGCTCGGTTCCTGAGCCTCCACGGCGGCCAGCAGAGCGCGAGCCTGAGCGTGATTGACCACGCTCGCCCGTGAGCATGACGGGAGTCGCGGCCGTGAGCGCGCGGGCGATGTCCTGGCGGTACTTCGCCGAAAAGGCCGGCCCCCTTGATGGGCATGGCGTGCACGGCACGCAGCAACCGTCCTACCTCGGATGCCGCCTCGAGCGTCGCGACCCCCGCTCACCTGAGTCGCGACACCAGGTACGGGATCTCCGCGGCCGGCTCCCCGGCGATGACCTCGGGGACCGGGATACCCCTTTCCGTGGCGTGGCCGCCGAACGGGCGCTCCAACGCGCACTACACGGCATGAGCGGAGGTCGTCCGGCGGTGTCCCACCGAAGCGTGGTCCCTCTCGACACGTCATGTGACACCTACGGCTTGGCCGACGAGGTGATCGGCGATCCGGCCGGGGCTGCGGAGTCCGGCACCCCCGCGTAGTCGGGCAGCTCGACGCCGTTGATCGCGCGCCCGACCAGCTCGGTGAACCATTCGCCGGCGAAATCGGGGAGCGGTTCGGCCTCTGGCCCGGGGACGCCGCGGCTGCGCGCGTTCAACCGGCCGATCTCCTGGTTGGCCTCGACGAACGAGCGCATCCGCGCCTCGTAGCGGGCGAACCCGGCGTCGGGGTCCCAGCCGGCGGCGGCCAGCTCGCCGGCCAGCAGGTAGGCGCCGACCAGCGCCAGCCCGGTGCCCTGCCCCGACATCGGTGAGGAGCTGAACGCCGCGTCCCCGAGCAGCCCCACCCGTCCACTCGACCAGCGGTGCATCACCACCTGGGCGACCTGATCGAGGTAGAAGTCCGGGGAGTCGTCCAGGTGCGCCAGGATGTCCGGGGCCAACCAGCCCAGGCCCGCCATCCGCTCACGCAGCAGGACCTTCTGGGCCGCGACGTCACGGTAGTCGACGTCGAAGTCGGCCGAGGCGAAGGACAACATGGCCATCGCCCGGGTGGCGTCCTGGATGGGCCGCAGGAGGGCAGAGCGCCCGGACTCCTGGTCCTGGTGCTCGAACAGCCAGCGGTCCAGCCCGAACTCGTTGGGCACACTGTAGAAGGCCAGCACGTGCCCGAGGTGGCGGAGGAACCGCTCATGCGGCCCGAAGACCATCGCTCGCAGCGCCGAGTGCAACCCATCGGCCCCGACCACCAGGTCGAAGCGCCGCCGGTCGCCGCCCGCGAAGACCACGTCGACCCCGTCCGCGTCCTGGGCGAGCCCCGCGATGCGGTCGCCGAAGACGTACTCGACGCCGTCGCGGGTGTCGTCGTAAAGCACCTGGGACAGGTCCCCGCGCAGGATCTCGATGTCCGCGATGAACCCGTCGCCACCGTCGTCGTCGGCACGGAAGGTCTCCAGCACTTGCCCGTCCGCGTCCACGGTGTGCGCGCCGGCGGTGTCGGTGCACGCCGCGCGCACCGCCGCGTCCAGCCCCATACGCCCGATGACCTCCTTGGCAACCCCGCGCGCGTCCACCGCCTGCCCGCCGGGACGCAGCTCAGGAGCCCGCTCCACCACGGTCACCTCGGCCCCCCGCCGGCGCAGCCAGTGGGCCAGCGCGGGTCCCGCGATGCTCGCCCCCGCCACCAACACCCTGGGACCGCTCACCCGCGTCCCCTGCTCGCCAGCCCGGATGGTGTGCTCCTGCTTGGAGTCGTCCACGCTCATCACTACCTCCATGTGCTTCCTCCCGCGCTGGACGTTCCCAGCACAGGCCCACCGCTGTCGGTGTGTCCAGCCGTATCGACCACGGATCCGCACAAAACTCATCGGCACTACCGGAATCGCGTCCACGCTCCCGCGAACACCCTGAACTCGGCATGTGCGTGCGACGGGCATGGTCATGATCGCCTCGGCCTCGGCAGACATTGACGAGAAACGCCAACTCCGAGGACGCTCACATCAGCCCAGACTGGTGCAAACCAGGCGAACCAGGCAGTCAGACGGCCGGCGGCGTTGACGTACGGCGTGACGGAGATGGCGTTGAACTCGACGGGCGTGAACGGCAGGCCCGGTATGGGCGCCGGGGGTACCGGCTGCACCGGGGCGAGGATCTTGACCGCGACCGTCTTCTGGGCGGGCTTGAGGGTCGGGTCACCGTCCATGACCGCGACAAGCATGCCGCCGGGATGATCTCCGCCCACTTCTACTGCAGCCTGGACGGCTCCCAGGTGTTCAGCTATGCCCTGCAGCGGGC
>NZ_JBEXDT010000019.1:0-94495 GCF_040605905.1 Nonomuraea sp. NPDC005501
GGGCGCGGACCGCGGCGTACGCGGCGGCGGCGACGTCGCGGCCGATGCCCGCCCCCCACGCCACGGCGTCGCCCGTCCCGCACTCGGCGTAGATCACGACCTCCTCCGGCGTCCGGCCGCCCAGCGCGGGCCGGTGGGGCGTCAGGCGCTGGTCGTCCAGCGCCGGCGCGGTGCGGTGGACCGCGCGCACCTCGATGCCCCACGGCGCGAGCACCGACCCGATCGTGCGCACCGCGTCCGCGCGCGGCCCGCTCACCTCGAACCCGCCGTCCACGTACAGCGTCGCCGTCACCGGCTCGCCGCCGGCCGGCAGCGGCTCGGCCGGGTCGCCGCGGTGCAGGTACTCCTCCTCGAACAGCGCGCCGATGCGGCTCGGCGACAGCTCGCCGCCGCCGTCCTCGGCCGCGGCCTGGACGCGGGCCGCCAGGTCGGCCTGCAGGCCGCGGGGCAGGTGCAGGCCGTGCCAGGCGCTCATCACGTACGCGACGCCGCCCTTGCCGGACTGGCTGTTGATCCGCACGACCGCCTCGTACGTGCGGCCCACGTCGGCGGGGTCCACCGGCAGGTACGGCATCCGCCAGGGCAGGCCGGCGGCGGTGACGCCGTCCTCGGCGGCGCGGCGCTCGCGGTCCTCGAAGCCCTTGTTGATGGCGTCCTGGTGCGACCCGGAGAAGGCGGTGTAGACCAGGTCGCCGCCGTAGGGGTGGCGCGGGTGGACGGGGAGCTGGTTGCACAGCTCGACGGTGCGCCGGACGGCGTTGATGTCGGAGAAGTCGATGCCCGGGTCGATGCCGTGGGCGTACAGGTTCATGCCGAGCGTCACCAGGCAGACGTTGCCGGCCCGCTCGCCGTTGCCGAACAGGCAGCCCTCGATCCGCTCGGCGCCGGCCAGCAGCGCGAGCTCGGCGGAGGCGACGCCGGTGCCGCGGTCGTTGTGCGGGTGGACCGACAGGCACACGTGCTCGCGGCGCGACAGGTGCCGGCCGAGCCACTCGATCTGGTCGGCGAAGACGTTCGGCAGGGACCGCTCGACCGTCGTCGGGAAGTTGAGGATGATGCCGCGGCCGGCGGCGGGCTGCCAGACGTCCATGACGGCCTCGCAGACCTCCAGCGAGAAGTCCAGCTCGGTCTCGTTGAACAGCTCGGGGGAGTACTGGTAGCCGAGGTCGCAGTCGCGCAGGGTCCGCTCGGCGTGGTCCATCATCACCCGCGTCGCCCGGACCGCGAGCTCCTTGCAGCCGGCCCGGTCGAGGTCGAACACCACCTGGCGGAACTGCGGCGACGTCGCGTTGTAGATGTGGATCACGGCGCGGGGCGCGCCCCTGAGGCAGTCCAGGGTGGCCGTGATCAGCTCCTCGCGGGCCTGGGTGAGCACGGTGATCCGCACGTCGTCCGGGATGTGCTCCTGCTCGATGAGCAGGCGGACGAAGTCGTGGTCGTCCTGGCTGGCCACCGGGAAGCCGACCTCGATCTCCTTGTAGCCCATGGACACGAGGAGGTCGAACATCATGAGCTTGCGCTCGGGGCTCATCGGGCGGGCCAGGGACTGGTTGCCGTCGCGCAGGTCGGTGGACAGCCAGCGCGGCGCCGAGCTGATGCGCCTGCTCGGCCAGGTGCGGTCGGTGAGGTCGAGGGGGGTGAATCCGGTATAGCGCTCTGCACCCTGCATCGTCGGATTTCCTTTCCAGGAACACGGCTTCGCCAGGAGGATCGCAACGGGATGGTCGCGGTGCGTGGTCGCGGGTCTTCCGCTTTCGCCGGCCCCGGAGCTAGAGTGCAAATTCCGGAATACCACGGTGTGAATGTTCGGTACCGCTGGGGGAGAAGGGCCGGTCATAATCTCGTGTGATGGCCCTGAAGCTATAGGGGTGTCGGGGGCCCGGCAAGAAGGTGGACCAGGAGTTCAGGGGCGGATATCCAGGGGGAGTACGTCCGGGTATCGAAAGGCGCATCCCGGCCTACACCTTTCGGATTACTCCCTTAACCGCCGCCCGGTCCTGAGGTCACAATCCGGGCTATGGCCGCTCCCTGGACACCTCCGGCCCCCCGTCCCCTTCTCTTTCCCACCGGCGTTCGCGTGCTTCTGCTGTGCGTCGCCGAGGCCCGCCCCGGAGTGCTCGCCGTGTCGGCGCTGCGCTATCTGTCCGGGATGGCGCTCGTACTGCCCGCCGTTCCGGCTCCCGAACCTCTGAAGGTCGTGCAGGGCGCGACCGCGTGGGTCCTGTCGATCTTCGCCGTCTACCTGTTCAACGGCGTCACGGACGTGGCCGAGGACCGCATCAACGGGTCCGGCCGGCCCATCGCGCGGGGTGACCTCGATCCGCGGGTCGCGGCCGTGGTGGCCGTGGCGGCGGGCGCGCTGTCGCTGGCGGCGACGGCCGGCCTGCCGCACCCGATGGTGTGGATCATCGCGGCCAACCTCGTGCTGGGATTCCTGTACTCGGGGCCGCCGCTGCCGCTGAAGGACAGCTGCGGCGGCACGGTCGCGGTCCTGTGCCTGTCGGGGCTGCTGTCGTACGCGGGGGGAGCAGTCGTGGCGGGCTCGGCCACGTATGAGGGCGTGGCGGGCTCGGCCACCTATGAGGGCGTGGCGGGGTCGGCGACGGTTTCGGCCGTCGCGATGGTGCAGATGCCGCCGTCGCTGCTGGTCTTCGCCGCGGCGGCGACCTGCTGGATGGTGCTGGTGGGCGTGCCCGCCAAGGACCTGTCGGACATCCCGGGGGACACGGCGGCGGGCCGGCGGACGCTCGGGGTGCTGATCGGCGAGCGGAGGTCGCGGCAGGTGATGATCGCGGCGGCGCTGGTGGTCCTGGCCGCGTTCGGGCTGGCGGTGGTGCTCCTGGAGGTGCCCCTGGTGGCGGTGCTGGCGGTCATGGCGGCCGGGGTCGCGGCCGTCGCGGTGGCCGGAACGATGCCCGGAGCGGTGACCGGAAGGATGGCCGGAACACTTGCTCCCGGAAAGCGTACAGGTAGTGCCGGTCGTGGTGCCCGACGCCGCCCATACCGGGCATTCATGTTAACGCAGCATCTACTACACATTACCCCTCTTCTGACTAATATATGGCCATAAGTGTTGCATTAGTGTGCCCGCTGCGCGATGCTAGGCTCACTCGTGCACTCCCCATGGCGGAGGGTGGACCTTGGACGCGGCACACGGGGCGGCGGAGGATCCGGCGAGATTCGTCGAAGCTTGTCGCGAAGAAGTTCTCACGGAATTCGAAATCGCACTCCGGACCAGCGGAAACGCTCTCTTCGCCGATCCGGTCGCCAGGGGCCAGGCGGTGTCCACGGCCCGATACGTGCTCGACGACGTAGCGGCTACGCTACGCGCTGGAAAGATACAGATAAGTAGTCTTTCCAAATTCCACGCCTGGGAGGTCGGGAACGCGCGGGCGGCCAGCGGCACCCATCCGAAAACTTCGCTTGAGGCGGGCTCACTTTTCTTCGGGATAGCGCTTTCGCACCTCACCCGTCGTATCACCGCAGAATGCGTCTCGCCGGCCGAGGAATTCGTACTGGCCGCGACCGGTCTGGAGGCGAGCCTGTCGCGCCGCATCCGCGAGGCCGCCGACAGCTACCACGGGTTCCTGCTGAACCAGGTGCACGAGGCCCAGGAGGAGGAGCGCCGCCGCATCGCCCGTGAGCTGCACGACCGCATCGGCCACGGCACGAGCGTCGCCCACCAGCAGCTCGCCCTGTCGGAGGCGTACCGGGCGACCGACCCGGCCCGCGCCTCCGCCAAGATCGTGGTGGTGCAGCAGGCCATCCAGGAGACCATGGAGAACCTGCGCCAGATGACCTCCGAGCTGCACCCGCAGACCCCGGTGAAGAATCTGGAGAAGTCGCTGCTGGACTTCCTGGAGGCGGTCGGCGACGACTCCATCTCCATCGCGTTCGACGTCAACGGCGACGAGTCGTGGGTGGACCCGCACGTGCTCGACGAGGCGTTCCTCATCCTGCGCGAGACCGTGCGCAACTCGCTCACCCACGGCGACCCGACGATCATCCGGCTCAACGTGGACATCGCCCCGCACGAGCTCATCGCGTCGGCCCGCGACAACGGGCGGGGCTTCGACCCGGCGAACGCGCGCCGGCGGGGCGGCGTGGGACTCACCTCCATGCGCGAGCGCGCGGAGCTGCTCGGCGGTACGGTGACGGTCTCCAGTGAGCCCGGCGGCGGATGCCTCGTCGAGCTGTACATCCCACTCAGAGGACAGGCCGGTGGACCGGACGACGCCTAAGCCCATCTCCGTCGCCTTGGTGGACGATCACACGCTGTTCAGGGAGGGCCTGCGCGAGATCCTCGAATCCTTCGGCGGCATGGACGTCGTGGGCGAGGCCGGCGACTCCGGCGCGGCGGTCGCCCTGGTCGAGGAGACCGAGCCGGACGTCGTGCTGCTCGACGTGGAGATCCCCGGGGACGAGGTCACCGAGACCGTGGCGCGGATCCGGCGGCTGTCGCCGGAGACGCGGATCATCATCCTCAGCATGTACGACGGGCCGCAGCTCCTCACCCGGCTGCTCGCCGCCGGCATCCGGGGCTATCTGCACAAGAGCGTCCACCGGGACGAGCTGATCGCGGCCGTGCGCAGCGTGTACGACGACCAGTCCAGGCTGGTGCTCGCGGTGTCGCGGAGCAGCCTGGCCCACGTGGAGGCGCCGACCGCCGGAGTGCTGTCGGACAAGGAGCTGGAGGTGCTCCAGCTCGCCGCGCAGGCGCTGAGCAACAACCAGATCGCCCGCCGCCTGGGACTGGCCGAGGCGACGGTGAAGCGGCACATGCGCAACATCTTCCTGAAGCTGAACGCGGTATCGCGCATCGACGCGGTCAACAAGGCGCTCGCCGGGTCGCTCATCATGCCTCAGACCAGGGGCGACGGCGACTGATCCCCGTCGGAGGCGAAGACGCCGGTCAGCTTGTCGCGGACCTCGGACGGCAGCTCGACCGCGCAGGCGGCCAGGTTCATCTCCAGGTGGACCTGGCTGCGCGTGCTCGGCACCGGGACGGTGTATTCACCCTGCGCCAGCAGCCAGGCCAGCGCCAGCCGCCCGGCGCTCAGGTCGAGCCGCGCGGCCACGGCCTCCAGCGCCTGCAGACCGGTGCAGTGCCCGTCCCGTCCCGGCCCGAAGCGCGGGTCGCCGAGCCGCCAGTCGCCCGGCTCGAAGCCGGCGTCCACCCTGATCCGGCCGGTGAGGAAGCCCCGGCCCAGGGGGCGCGCCGCCACCAGCGCGATGCCCAGCTCGCGCACCGCGGCGAGCAGCGCCGGGTCGGCGTACCGGCCCCAGACGGAGTACTCGGCGCTCAGCGCGGTGACCGGGTGGACGGCGTGGGCCTCGCGGAGCTGCCGCAGCGTGCCGTTGGTCAGCCCGACATAGCGGATCTTCCCGGCGCGCACCAGCTCGGCCAGGCGGCCCATGCTCTCCTCGACCGGCACGCGGCCGTCGCGGCAGTGCAGGTAGTACAGGTCGATGTGGTCGACGCCGAGCCGTTGGAGTGAGGCGTCGCAGTCGCGCTCCAGCGCGCCGGGGCCGTCGTCGTAGCAGGGCCGGCCGTCCGGCTCCATGGCGCGCACGCCGCCGCGCGTGCACAGCGTCACCTCGTGCCTCCGCCCGGCGACGGCCCGCCCGATGAGCCGCTCGGCCCGGCCCGCCGCGTAGAAGGCGGACGTGTCGACGAAGGTCACCCCCGCGTCGAGCGCCCTGCGGATCAGCCGGTCGGCCTCGGCCTCGTGCACAGGCCCGTAGGCCCCGGCGAGGGCCAGCGAGCCCAGCCCGATGGAAGAGATGACCGGCCCCGTCCGGCCCAGCCTCGTGTAACGCACCGAAATCCCTCCATGCGCCTTTCCCGATCACCGGCTCCGATCGGGGACCGGGAAATCGGGCAGCGAATGCGGTCTTGCGCGAGAGACCAGGCGCGGCTGTCGATTAGCGAGCTTCAGTGTTACCCAATGGTAGGGGAAGCTGAAGCAGAAGCAACGGCCCCACCCCCTATTAACCCCCTAATTGCCAGCATGACCCCATAAAGAGTTTTGTCGGCCTTTTGGGTTATCGGTGGATTAGCTACTGTGCGGATGTTCCGTGCTGACGGGCGTGAGGAGGTCGTGTGATCGAGAAGATCCTGCCCGCGACCGTCAAGGCATTCGACGCCTTCAACGACCCACCGGAGGCCGCCCTCTTTCCCGAGGAGGCCGAGCTGGTGCGGCGGGCCGCGGACAAGCGCCGCCGCGAGTTCACCACCGGCCGCCACTGCGCCCGCAAGGCCATGGAACGGCTCGGGCTGCGCCCCGTCCCGGTGCTCAGCGGCTCCCACGGCGAGCCGTGCTGGCCGCACGGCATCACCGGCAGCATCACCCACTGCGCCGGCTACCGGGCCGCGGCCGTCGGCGCGTACCCGGCGCTCATCGGCATCGACGCCGAGCCGGACGCCCCGTTGCCGCCCGGCGTGCTGGAGGCCGTCTCGGTGCCCAAGGAGCGCGACATGGTGCGCCGGCTGGGCGAGCGGCACCCGGGCACCGCCTGGGACCGCCTGCTGTTCAGCACCAAGGAGTCGGTCTACAAGGCATGGTTCCCGCTGGCGGGGCGGTGGCTGGACTTCCAGGACGCCGCCGTCACCGTGGACCCGCTGCGCGGCACGTTCACCGCGCACCTCATGGTGTCGGGGCCGCGCTGGCAGGGGGAGCGGCTGACCGGCTTCACCGGGCGCTGGACGGCCGGCCGCGGCCTTCTCCTCACCGCCATCGCCGTGGTGGGCGTCCCCCGGGCCGCCGCCGCGGCGGGCTCGCGCCGGGTGGAGGCCCGGTCATGAGGTTCGGGGTGGTGCTCATCAGCGAGGGCGGCACGCGCGCCCGGTGGACGGCCACGTGCCGCCGCGCCGAGGCTCTCGGCTACGACGTCATCGCCGTGCCCGACCATCTCAACCTGATGGCGCCGTTCCCCACCGCCCTGCTCGCCGCCGAGGTCACCGAGCGGCCGGTCATCGGCACGTACGTGCTCAACGCCTCCTTCCACCGGCCCGCGCTGCTCGCCCGGGAGGCGGCCACCGTGGACCTGCTCATCGACGGCCGGCTGGAGCTGGGGCTCGGCACCGGGTACGTGCGGGAGGAGTTCGAGGCGGCCGGCCTGCCGTTCGGCGCGGGTCACCGCGTCCGGGCGCTGGAGCGGCTGGTCGGCGAGCTGGACGGGCTCCTGGGCGGCCGGACGCCGCCGCTCCTGATCGGCGGCCACGGCGACCGCGTGCTGCGCCTGGCCGCGCGGCGGGCCGAGATCGTCAGCTTCACCGGCGCGCCGTTCCGCCCCGAGTACGGCAGGACGGCGCTCGTGGACGCGGCCGAGCTGACGCGCCGCGTCGTCCTCGCCCGGGAGGCGGCCGGGCCGCGCGCCGCGGACCTGGAGCTGAACGTGCTGTCCAAGGCCACGGTGCTGACCCGCGACCGCCGGGCGGGGGTGGAGAGCCTGCGGCGCTACGCCCCCGACCTGACCACCGAGCAGCTCCTGGAGGTGCCGACGCTGTTCGCCGGCACGCCGGAGGACATCGCCGAGCAGGTGCGCCGGCACGAGAAGACGTTCGGCTTCACGTACGTCACGGTGATGGAGCCGGCCATGGACGACTTCGGGAAGGTCATCGAACTCCTCCGCTGAGCAGCGGCACGCGCGGCTCGTACGGCGTCGCGGGCGGCCGTCCGCCGGGCACCCCGTACGAGGGGCCGTGCGCCAGGCCGTGCAGGCAGGCCGTCAGGCTGCGGGCCTCCACGTTGAGGTAGTAGCTGTGCCGCAGCAGCTCGTCGATCTGGTGCAGCGCGAGCCAGCGGAACCCCGGATGACCCGGCAGCGGGTCCTCGTCCGTCTCGGCCACGACGTAGCGATTGCGCGCGTGGTAGAACCGGCCGCCCTCCTCCGACAGCACGGTGTCGAACCGGAGCCGGGCCCGCGACGAGCCCCGTACGGCGTCCAGCACGACGTCCAGCAGCGGCGGGCGGGCGGCGGACGGCAGGTGGTCGTAGTTGCCCGGCGTGCACTGCACGGTCGGCGCCAGCTCGACCACGTCGGTGTAGCCCGGGTCCACGCGCGCCTGCACCAGGGCGTGGACCACGCCGCCGATCCTCCTGACCAGGAACGCCACCAGGCCCGTGCCCACCGGCGCGAGCATCGGCTGCGACCAGCCGGCCACCTCCCGGCCGCGCGCCTCCACCCGTACCCCGATGACGTCGAAGAACCGGCCCGTCTCGTGGGAGATGCGCCCGCCGGAGCGGCGCCAGCCGCGCACCTGGTCCAGCGGGACGAGCGCGGCGCGGACGTCGGCCGTGGAGCGCAGCCCGCTGAGCCAGCTCAGGATCTCGCCCAGCTCGTGGCGGGCCCCGCGCGAGGCGTCGCGGGAGCGCGCCACCGCGCCGGCGAAGCCCGCCGGTCCGGCGCCCTCCGCCACCCGCTGGGGCGGCAGGCAGGACAGCACGGTCCTGGCGTCCATGTTGACCCGGTCCGGCACCCCCAGCAGCCCGTACACCCGCGCCAGCGGCAGCCAGCGGAACCCCTCGGCGGCCTCCACGTGCCCCGGGACCTCCACGACCATGTTGCGGTTGCGCTTGCGGTAGAACCACGCGCCCTGCTCCGACTGGCGCGTGTCGGCGAGCACGCGGCCGCGCGGCTCCCGGAAGAGGTCCAGGTACGGCACCGCCCGGCCCTGGTGCACCCGCGTGTAGTTGCTCCGCGTGGCCTGCACCGTCGGCGACACCTGCGGTCCGTCGGGGTTGCCCGGCTCGTTCTTGGCCTGCATCAATGCGTACGGCACCCCGTCCACCCGCTTGAGCAGGATGCCCAGGATGCCCGTCTCGGGCTGGTTGATGATGGGCTGCGTCCAGGCCGGCACCGGTCCCGCGGGGCGGTGGACGTCGAGCCCCTCGACGGTGAAGAAGCCGCCGCTGTCGTGCCGCAGATTGCCCGTCGCCGGGTCCGCGTGCCAGGCGGGCAGCTCCTCCAGCGGCAGCCGCGCCACGTCCATGGAGGTCTGCCCGGCGACCTCCTGGAGCCAGTCGTGAACGTCGATGATGGCAGGCTCCTCACCACGGCGGTCCCGTCACGGCGGGCCGTTCCAACCGTCCGTGGCCGAAGCTGTCATGCCCCGCGGCGCCGCTCAACCCCTGCCCGCCCCGCCCCCCACCCCAGGCGCGGGCACGGCCCCGGAGCCCCGGCAGGATAGGGGTTCTTCGGTGGGCGGCCCCTTCGTAGCCTTCTAGGGTGGACGCCATGACCGATCATCGGGACGTGCGAGCCAGTGACCAGGACCGCGAACGGGTGGCGGAGACGCTCCGCGTCGCGGTCGGCGAGGGACGGATCACGCTGGAGGAGCTGAACGAGCGCATCGACCGGACCTACCGGGCGCGCACGCTCGGGGAGCTCGACGAGGTCGTGGCCGACCTGCCGCGGGACGGCTCGCTGCCCGCGGTCGTCACCGCCGCCCCGCCGCCGCAGGGCTTACCCGGGCCCGCCGAGCTCCAGCTCCACACGGGCAGCGGCAAGGTCGCGCAGGTGGGCCGCTGGGCGGTGCCCCGGCACATCAGCGCGAAGGCGGGCCGATGGGGCACGGTGCGGATCGACTTCACCCTCGCGGAGTGCCCGCACCCGGAGGTCCATCTCGACGTGGAGATCACCTCGTGGTTCGGCGACATCGTCGTCGCGGTCCCGCGTGGCTGGCAGGTCCGTGACGAGCAGGTCGTCCGGCGATGGATGGGCGCCGTCCACAACCGCCCCCCGGCGCCCCTCGCGCCGGACGGCGTCACCGTACGGCTCACGGGCTACGTGCAGACGGGAGACGTCTGGGTGAGGTACCGCCGGCCGGCCACGTGACGGCCGTCCGCAACCTGAGGAGGAACGCATGGCGTGCCGGATCTGTTCGGGCCGTCTCCACCAGTTCGCCGACTTCGGCAGCCAGCCGGTCTCGGACGCCTTCGTCACCCCCGGGGACCCGCGGGAGGAGTACGTGTTCCGGCTGGCCGTGGGCGTCTGCGAGGACTGCTCCATGGTGCAGCTCCTGGAGGAGGTGCCCCGGGAGCGCATGTTCCACGACGGATACCCCTACCTGTCCTCCGGCTCCGCCGTGATGCGCGAGCACTTCTGGAGCCTCGCCGAGCGGTTCCTCGCCACCGACCTGGCCGGCGACGACCCGTTCATCGTCGAGCTGGGCTGCAATGACGGCACCATGCTCCAGCGCGTGGCCGAGGCCGGGGTGCGGCACCTCGGCGTGGAGCCGTCCGGCGGGGTCGCCGACCTGGCCGCGGCCAGGGGCGTGCGGGTGCGCAAGGACTTCTTCGAGGCCGCCACGGCCGCCGCCGTGCTGGCCGAGGACGGGCCGGCCGATGTGATCTACGCGGCCAACACCCTGTGCCACATCCCGTACATGGACTCGATCCTCGGCGGCGTCGCCACGCTGCTGCGGCCGGACGGCGTGTTCGTCTTCGAGGACCCCTACCTCGGAGACATCGTCGAGCGCGCCTCCTACGACCAGATCTACGACGAGCACTTCTACTTCTTCTCCGCCCGCTCGGTGAGCGGCATGGCGCGGCGGCACGGCTTCGAGCTGGTCGACGTGGAGCGGCTGCCGGTCCACGGCGGCGAGGTCCGCTACACGCTGGCCCGGCGGGGGGCACGGACGCCGAGCCCGGCCGTGGCCGAGCTGCTCGCGGCCGAGGACGCCGCCGGGGTCAGCGACCTCGCCACACTGACGGCCTTCGCCGCCCGCGTGGCCGACAGCCGCGACCGGCTCGTGGCGCTGCTCACCCGCCTGCGCGACGAGGGCGCCCGCGTGTACGGCTACGGCGCCACGGCGAAGAGCGCGACCGTGCTCAACTACTGCGGCATCGGCCCGGACCTCGTGTCGTTCGTGTCCGACACCACCCCGGCCAAGCAGGGCAGGCTCACGCCGGGCTCGCACATCCCCGTGCGCGGCCCCGAGGCGTTCGCCGACCCCTATCCCGACTACGCGCTGCTGTTCGCGTGGAACCACGCCGAGGAGATCATGGCCAAGGAGGAGGGGTTCCGCGAGGCGGGCGGCACGTGGATCCTCTACGTGCCCGAGGTCCGGCTGGTCCGAGCCTGATGAGCGCCCTGACGAGCAACGGCATGAGGCACCGGCGGCTCGCGGTGGAGGGGGCGGTCGAGTTCGTCCCCGAGGTGTTCCACGACGAGCGGGGCGACTTCGCCTCGCCGTACCAGGAGCACGTCTTCGCGGGCGCAGTCGGGCGCCCGCTCTTCCCCGTGGCGCAGGTCAGCCGGAACGTGTCGCGGCGCGGCGTCGTGCGCGGCGTCCACTACACGCTGGTGCCGCCCGGCACCGCCAAGTACGTCTACTGCGCGGCGGGCCGGGTGCTCGACATGGTGGTGGACCTGCGCGTGGGCTCGCCCACGTTCGCCCGGTGGGAGGCGGTCGAGCTGGCCGCCGACACCGCCCGCGCGGTGTACGTCCCGCCGGGGGTCGGCCACGCGTTCGCCGCGCTGGAGGACGGCTCGGTGGTCAGCTACCTGCTGTCCAGGGAGTACCGCAGGGAGCACGAGCTGACGCTGTCGGTCTTCGACGAGGAGATCGGGCTGCGGCTGCCGTCCGGGCTGGGGCCGCTGGTGCTGTCCGAGCGCGACCGGCGGGCGCCCACCCTCGGTGAGGCGGCGGCGCGGGGACTGCTCCCCGAGTACACCCGCTGACCGGGGCGGGCACCCGCCCGCGGTGACCTGCGGAAAACCACAGGTATGTCCGGGTGTGCGCATCATTCCGGCCGGGGGGCGGCCGAACCTACCGTTCATCGCCATGATGGGAAAGTTGTTCGACGTCCCGCGACGGGTGCGGGCCGGGCTGGCCGCCGTGCTCGCGCTGGCCGCGGTGGCCATGCTGACCGCCATGACGGGCAGCACGACGCAGCCGTCGCCGGCCTCGGCGCCGCCCGGCGAGTTCAGCGCCGCGCGGGCCCTGGCCCACCTGGAGAGGTTCGCCGCCGAGCCGCGCCCGCTCGGCGGCCCGGCGAGCGGCAGGGCCAGGAACTACCTGGCCGGGCAGTTGCGCGCGGCGGGGCTCGAGGTCGAGATCCAACGCGCCGTCGGGGCGCGGTCGGCGGCCGGGCTGGCGACGTTCGGGCAGGTGCGCAACATCGTGGCCACCCTGCCCGGCCAGGACCCCACGGGGACCGTGCTGGTGGCGGCCCACTACGACTCCGCCGCCATGGGGCCCGGCGCCTCCGACGACGGCGCGGCGGTCGCCGCGATGCTGGAGACCGTCCGCGCGCTGGGCGCGGGCGGACGCCTCCGCAACGACCTGGTGCTGCTGATGTCGGACGGCGAGGAGGACGGCGTGCTCGGCGCCGAGGCGTTCGTCCGGGAGCATCCCCTCGGCCGCAAGGGCGGAGTCCTGCTCAACTGGGAGGCCCGCGGGGTCGGCGGCCCCTCCCTGATGTTCGAGACCTCCAGGGACAACGCCCGGCTGGTCGAGACGTTCGTCGACGCCGTTCCGCGGCCGCGGGGCGACTCGTCGATGGTCGAGCTGTACCGGCTGCTGCCGAACAACACCGACTTCACCCCGCTGACCAAGGCCGGGTTCACCGGCATGAACTTCGCCTACATCGAGGGCTCCTCGCACTACCACACCGCCGGCGACTCCATCGAGAACCTCGACCGGGGCAGCCTGCAGCACCACGGCTCGAACATGCTGGCGCTGGCCCACGCGCTGGGCGCCGCCGATCTGCCCACGCTGGCCTCCGACCACGACGTCACGTACTTCCGGCTGCTGGGGACGATGATCACGTACCCGGACATGCTCGTCCAGCCACTGGCGGTGCTCGGCGTGCTCGCGGTGGCGGCCCTCGCGCTGGTGGCACGCCGCAGGCGGCTGATCAGCCTGCCGCGACTGCTCGGCGCCGCGGCGTCGGCCGCCGCGCCGCCGATCCTGTCGGTGCTCGCGGCGCAGGCGCTGTGGGAGCTGCTGGTGGCCTGGCGTCCGGCGTACGACGGGATGGGCGGGCTGCTGCACCGGCCGGAGGCGTTCGAGGCGGCCGTCGCGGTGCTGTCGGGCCTGGCGTTGCTGGGCTGGTACCTGCCGCTGCGGCGCAGGCTGGGACCCGCCGCGTCGGCCGTCGGGGCGCTGGCGTGGCCGGCCGGGCTCGGCCTGCTGTGCGCCCAGGTGGCGCCCGGGGCCTCCTACGTCTTCACGCTGCCCGCGCTGCTCTGCGCGCTCGGCGGGCTGGCGGCCCTCCTGCTCCCCGGGCCTGCCTGGGCGCGGGTCGCCGCGGTGACCCTGGGGATGGTGACGGCCGCGGCGCTGCTGCCCGCCCTGGCCGGGAACGCCTTCGACGGGATGGGGCTCGCGCTCGGCGGGGCGGGCGCCCTGGCGCTGGCGCTGTTCGGGATGACGGCGTTGCCGGTCGTGGAGCTGTTCCTGCCCGACCTCGCCCGCGGGCTGCCGCGCGGCGCTGCCGTGGCCGTGCCTCTGACCGCCGCCGGGCTGGCCGTGGCGCTGGTGGGCTGCGGGCTGGCGGCGGACGGGTTCGACGCCGACCATCCGCGCCGCACGCACCTGGCGTACGTCATGGACGCCGGCACAGGGACTGCCCGATGGGTCAGCGCCGACGAGGAGCCCGCGGACTGGACCAGACGGTACGTGTCCGGGCGCGACGTCACGGCGCTGCCGCCCGGCTACGCCCGGGGCACCCTGTGGACCGGCGCCGCGCCCGCGATCAGGGCGGACGGCCCTCGCGTGTCCGTGCTGGGCCGCGACGGGGACACGGTCAGGCTGCGTGTGACCGGCGGGCGCGGGGCGCGCTCCGTGACGCTGCGGATCGATCGGCCGATCACCGAGGCCACGGCGTCCGTCGGCGGGGCCGGCTCGGCGGCCGTCCCCGTCACGGGCACGCGAGCCGGCACCTGGCCCGCCGAGGTCCGCTTCCGTGGGATCCCCGCGACGGGGGCGCGGATCACGCTCCGGGTGCCGGGTGGTGGCCGGATCCGGCTCACCGCGATCGGCGAGACCGACGGGCTGTCCACGGTGCCCGGCTTCGTCCCCAGGCCGCCGGGGCTGGTGGCCGCCACGCGCGAGGACGGCGACCTCGTCGCCGTCACGCGGACGTACACCCTCTGATCACGCACCCTCCGATCACGACCAGCGCCGGAGGACCTCGCGCAGGGCGTCGATGACCTTGTCCTGGACGCCCCGGGGCAGCGACGGGTACATCGGCAGCGAGAAGATCTGCCCGGCCAGCTCCTCCGTCACCGGCAGGCTGCCCGGCCCGTAGCCGAGGTGGGCGAAGCCCGACATGGTGTGCACCGGCCACGGATAGCTGATGTTGAGGTGGATGTCGTACGCCCGCAGCGCCTCGATGATCTCGTCGCGGCGCGGGTGGCGGACCACGTACACGTAGTAGACGTGCTCGTTGCCCGGCGCGGTGACCGGCAGCACCAGGCCGGTGTCCGCCAAGCCCTCCTCGTAGCGGGCCGCCACCGCCCGCCGGTCCTCGACGTAGCGGCCGAGGCGGCGCAGCTTGCGGCGCAGGATCTCCGCCTGCACCTCGTCCAGCCGCGCGTTGTGGCCGGGCGTCTCCACGACGTAGTACGTCCGCTCCATGCCGTAGTAGCGCAGCCGCCGCAGCGCCGCGTCCACCGCCTCGTCGGAGGTGATCGTCGCCCCGCCGTCGCCGTACGCGCCCAGCACCTTCGTCGGATAGAAGGAGAAGGCCGCCGCTCGGCCCATCGAGCCGGCGTGCCGCCCGCGGTGCAGCGCCCCGTGCGCCTGCGCGCAGTCCTCCAGCACCGCCAGGCCGCGCTCCTCGGCCAGCCGGAGGAGCGGGTCCATGTCCACGCACTGCCCGTACAGGTGGACCGGCAGCAGGCAGCGCGTGCGCGGCGTGACGGCCGCCTCCACCCGCGACACGTCCATCAGGTACGTCCCGGCGTCGACGTCCACGAAGACCGGCGTCGCGCCGACGGCGTCGATGGCCACCACGGTCGGCGCGGCGGTGTTGGACACCGTCACCACCTCGTCGCCGGGCCCCACGCCGAGCGCCTGCAACCCCAGCTTGACGGCGTTGGTGCCGTTGTCCACGCCCACGCAGTGGCGCGCGCCGTGGCTGGCGGCGAACTCCTCCTCGAAGCGGCGCACGCTCTCACCGAGGACGAGCTGCCCCGAGCGGAACACGGTCTCGACCGCGTCCATGATGTCGTCCCGTTCGGATGCGTATTCCGGCAGATAATCCCAGACGCGGGTGGGCATCGACTGTCCTCCTCCAAGGGTCGGCCCAGGATAAACACCCTCCTCCAGGCCGGTGGAACCCCTAGAAAAGGGGGCCGGTTGAGGGGGCGCCTAGGGGTGACGCGGCTCGCCGGCGGTCCTTTAGCTTTGCGGTGGAGAAATCCTCACGCGCACCAAGCCGAGAGAATTCACATGACGCGGCATTATCTCTTCATGTGTCAGCCCGATCACGGCCATGTCATTCCCAGTCTCGCCGTGGTCGCAGAATTGGTTCGCAGAGGGCACAGGGTCACGTACCTCACGGGGGGCGGCATGGCGCCGCTGGTGGAGGAGACGGGCGCCGGCCTGCTCTGCTACGACTCGATCTACGCGGGGGCCGACCTGCGGGCGCTGGAGAGCGACCCGCTGGCCCTCGTCTCGCTCTTCCTCGACGAGAGCCGGGCGATGCTCGACGCGGCCGACCGGCTGCTCACCGACCGCCCGGACCTGGTGGTCTACGACCTGACGGTGCTGCACGCCGGACGCCTCCTGGCCAGGAAGCTCGGGGTCCCGGCGACGCAGCTCATCCCGATCTTCGCCTCCAACGAGCACTACTCCTTCCTCGGCTCCGTCTACGCCGGCGAGCGCTCCGGCCCCGACCTGCCCGGATGGGTGGACGGCATGCTGGCCAGGACCCGGGCCCTGGCCTCCGACCACGGCGTCGAGGCGGACCCGGCCGGGCTGTGGTGGGACGTCCAGGACTCCAACCTGGTCAGCCTGCCGCGCTCGTTCCAGCCCGCCGGGGACACCTTCGACGAGCGGTTCGCGTTCGTCGGGCCCTGCCTGGGCGAGCGCGGCTTCCTCGCCGAGTGGGAGCCGCCGGACGACGGGCTGCCGGTCGCGCTGCTGACCTTCGGCACCGTCGCCGCCGGCCGGCCGGAGCTGTTCCGGACCTGCGTGCGGGCCTTCGCCGAGCTGCCCTGGCGCGGCGTGGTCACCCTGCCTCCGGGCATGGACCCCGGCTACCTCGGGCCGCTGCCGCCCACCATCGAGGTCCGGCGCTGGGTCTCGCACGTGAGCGTGCTCCGGCACGCCACCGTCGCGGTCACCCACGGCGGCCTGGGCACCGCCATGGAGGCCCTGCACTGGGGCCGCCCCATGGTCGTCGTCCCCGCCACCCCCATCGACCGGGTGGCCGCGCGCCGCGTCGAGGAGCTGGGCCTCGGCCGGGCCCTCGACCCGGACACGCTCACCCCCGAGGGACTCGTCGCGGCGGTCCTCGCGGTCGCGGGCGACGAGCGCGTACGGCACGGCGCGCAGGCCATGCGGCGCGACATCGAGCGGGCCGGCGGCACCGGGCGAGCCGCCGACCTGCTCGAAGGCCGCCTGGCGGAGGTGATGGCCTGATGGGGTCGCCGTCGTTCGAGTTCCGGGTGCTCGGGCCGCTCACGGTGCTGAAGGACGGCGCCGAGCTGCCCATGAGCGCCAACCGGGAGCTGGCCATCCTGGCCAGCCTGCTGCTGAACGCCAACCGCGTCATGAGCGTCGAGCGCCTGATCGAGGCCGTCTGGGCCGGCTCGGCGCCGCGCAGCGCCTGGCGGCAGGTCGCCATCTGCGTCTCCCGGCTGCGCCGGGCCCTCGGCGCGGGCCTGATCGAGACCTCCAGCCCCGGCTACCTGCTGCGGGCCGCCCCCGACAGCATCGACTGGGTCAGGTTCAAGGCGCTGGTGGCGCAGGCGCGCGGCCACGCCGCCGCCGGGCTGCGCGAGCAGGCCGTCCAGGTGCTGCGCGAGGCGCTCGCCCTGTGGCAGGGCACCCCGTTCGAGGACATCAGGGGGCTGCGCTACGACGTGGCCCGGATGGCCGAGTCGCGGCTGGAGGCGCTGGAGACGTGCCTGGAGCTGGAGATCGAGCTCGGGCGTCACCACCAGGTGATCCCCGAGCTGCTGGCCCTGGTCGCCGAGTCGCCGTTCCGTGAGCGGGTGCGCGCCCAGCTCATGCTGGCGCAGTACCGCGCCGGTCGCCGCGCCGAGGCGCTGCGCACGTACCAGGAGACGCGCCGCTACCTGCTGGAGCAGATCGGCCTGGAGCCCGGCCCGGCGCTGCGGCGGCTGCACGAACAGATCCTGCGGGACGAGTCCGCGCTGATGCGGGCGCCCGCCCAGCGGCCCGCGCCGGGGCACGTCGTGCCGTGCCAGCTCCCGCCGCAGGTGCTGCCGTTCGTGGGGCGCGAGGAGGAGCTGGACGCGCTCAACACCGCCCTGCGGCCCGATCCGGGCGTGGCGGTGGCGGGCGTGATGGTGCTGAGCGGGCCCGCCGGGGTGGGCAAGAGCACGCTGGCGCTGCGCTGGGCGCACAGCCGGATCGACTGGTTCCCCGACGGGCAGCTCCACGCCGACATGGCCGAGGTGGGTGCGGAGGGTGACGGGCACGGCGGTGGCCTGGACGCGGTGCTCGACCGCTTCCTGCGGGCGCTCGGCGTGGCGGGGGCCGACCTCCCGGCCGGGCGCGCGGAGAAGCTCGCGCTCTACCGCAGCTGTACGGCGCGGCGGCGGCTGCTCGTGGTGCTGGACGACGTCCGCGACGGCGACCAGGCGCGGGCGCTGCTGCCCGGGGGCGCCAACTGCCGCGTGGTCATCACCAGCACGGACCCGCTGGACGACCTGGTGGCCCGGCAGGGGGCGCACCGGGAGTTCCTGCGGCCGCTGCCGGAGGACGAGGCGCGGGAGCTGGCCGACCTGCTGGTGGACACGGCGGTGGGGGCGCAGGCGGTGTCGGAGCTGGTGGCCACGTCCTGCGGGAGCCCCTTGTCGCTGCGGCTGGGCGCCGCCCGCCTCCAGTCCCGCCGTCCGGCGCGCAGCGGCTTCGGCTGACGGTCCACCGGCCGGTCCCCGGCGGCGCGCCACGGTCTCGTGACCGCGGCGCGCCTTCGCCGTACGGTTCCGGGGCGGTCAGGGGGTGCGGGCCAGGACGGTGGCTCAGGGGGTGCGGGCCAGGATGGTGGCTCAGGGGGTGCGGGCCAGGATGGTGGCGAGGGCGGTGGCCAGGGCGTCGGGGGAGGCCGGGCCGCCGTGGCAGCGCCAGCCGACGTGCCCGTCGGGCCGCACCAGGACCGCGCCGCCGGCCTCCAGGCCGTACTCCTTCGCCCACGTCGGCGAGGTGAACGGGCCGGCCGCCTGACCTTCGGCGGCGGGGACCGGGACGGGGCCGGTGGAGGCGTCCGTGGTGGTGACCTCCACCGCCGTGACCGGCACGCCCGCCCGCGAGGACGCCTCCGACGCGGCGGCCGGCCAGCCGGCGTCCGCCGTGGCCAGCAGCGTGAAGCACGGCCCCAGCAGGTCGAGCGTCGAGACGGGGCCGTACGGGCTCGACAGCCAGACGTGCGGAGCCCGGTGGCCCGGCCGGGCCGTGGGGACGTACGTGCGGTACGGGTCCTCGGGCGCCGGGGCGGGCGTCCCGTCCGGGACCACGGCCGCCGAGTCGTAGTGGAAGCCCAGCACCAGCCCCTCCGAGCTGCGCCGCCCGGCCTGCTGCTCGATGGCCTCCCGCATGGACAGCCGCCCCTCCATCATCTGGAAGGTGATGAACGCGTTGTGCAGGCTCTCGTCCACCGTCCGGGCGCCGACGGGCCGGCGTTCGGGCTCGTAGGTGTCGAGCAGGGCCGGGCCGGCGGCGCCGCGCAGGACGGCGGCGAGCTTCCAGGCGAGGTTGTGGGCATCCTGGATGCCGCAGTTCATCCCGAAACCGCCCTGCGGGGTGGCCACGTGCGCGGCGTCACCCGCCAGGAACACCCGCCCCGAGCGGAACGAGGCCGCCACCTTGGCCTGCTGGAGCCAGGGCAGCACGCCCAGGATCGAGACCGGCAGGTCGGGCACGCCGACGGCGGCGCGCACGGCGGCCAGGCAGACGTCCTCGGTGAAGTCGTCCGGGCTGCCGCCCTCCTCGGGCTCGTAGCCGGTCTGCACCATCCACCGCCGCCGGTGGTCGACGGCCTCCACCGCGCACGGCGGGTCGGTGAGGAAGGACAGCGCGGCCCGCCGCTCGGGCGGCAGGAAGCCCAGGTCGGCCTCGAACATGATGCTGATCATGTGGCCGAGCGGCGGCGGCCCCTCGGTGGCGATGCCCAGCTCCTCGCGGATCCCGCTGCGGCTGCCGTCCGCCGCCACCAGGTACGAGCAGCGCACGAGCGTCTCGCCGGACGCCTCCGACACGACCGCCTCGACGCCGTCCGGCGTCGCGCGGAAGCCCGTCATGGCGGCGCCGTACCTGACCTCGGTGCCGGGCCGGGACTCGGCCAGCCGGCGCAGGATGACCTCCAGCAGGTCCTGCGAGCACAGGAACATGTAGGTGGGGCTCTGCGGGGCGTCGCGGCGCAGCGCGGCGGCGGACCTGACGAAGTCGTCCGCCGTCAGGGAGCTGCCGACGCCCACCGCGAGGAACTCCTCGCGCGGCATGCCGGCCCGCTCCACCTCCTCCTGGATGCCCCAGGCGCGGAAGATCTCCATCGTCCTCGTGGTGACGAGGCGGGCCTTCGGAAAAATTGACGTGCCCTCATGTTTTTCGACGAGCAGCGTCGATATTCCGTGCCGGGACAGCTCGATGGCCGTGGAGAGGCCGACCGGGCCGCCCCCGACAATCAACACTTCCACGTCCATCATTTTCATGGTTGTCAGCGTCATTCATCGCCATTGTTCTGGTCAATGCGCGGATAACCGGGTGATACAGGCGTGATGTCAGCGCTTAGTAGCTTACTGACTGAAGATCCGGATAAGCCGATCCGCGATTGTCTCAATTCCTGGAGACGGATGATGCTTTTCGCACAGGGCTCCGTGGCCGTGGTGACGGGCGGCTCACGCGGCATCGGCCGGGCCGTCGCGCTGGACCTGGCCCGTGAGGGCGCCCACGTCGTGGTCAACTACTCCCGCTCCGAGAGCGACGCCAAGGAGGTCGTCGCCCGGATCGAGGAGGAGGGCGGCAGCGCCACCGCCGTGCAGGCCGACGTGACGGACGAGGAGTCCGTACGGCGGCTCTTCCGCGGCGTGCGCACCGACCACGGCCGGCTCGACGTCCTCGTGACGAGCGCCGGCATCACCCTGGACCGCTACCTCCTCACGATGAGCCTCGACCAGTTCCGCGCCCCCGTGGACACCAACCTCGTCGGCACCTTCCTCGCCTGCCGCGAGGCGCTCAAGCTCATGCAGCACCAGCGCCGCGGGGCGATCGTGACCCTGTCGTCCTCCAGCGGGCTCGACGGGGGCTTCCCCGGCCAGACCAACTACGTGGCCTCCAAGGGCGCGATCATCGCCTTCACCCACGCGCTGTCCAACGAGGCCGCGCCGCACGGCGTGCGGGCCAACGTCGTCGCACCCGGGTTCGTCGAGACCGACATGACCCGCAAGGTGCCCTCCGGCATCAAGAAGCAGTACGAGTCGCGGATCATGCTCGGCCGGATGGGCCGGCCCGAGGAGATCGCGTCGATCGTGAGCTTCCTCGCCTCCGACAAGGCGTCGTACATGTCCGGCTCCGTGGTGGTCGCCCACGGCGGCGGCCTCGGCTGAGCCGTCCCCCCTTCCCCCCGGTTCAAGGAGGACCAGATGACGATCGACGAGCTGCGCGCGCGGGCCGCGGAGCGGCAGCAGACCTGCAGCCAGATCAAGAAAATGATCGTGTCGCGGCTGGACCTGGAGATCGACCCCGACTGGATCACCGACGACCAGCCGCTGTTCGGCCGTGGCCTGGAGCTCGACAGCCTCGACGTGCTGGAGCTGTACGTGGCCATCGAGGCGGAGTTCGGCGTCGCCCTGTACGACAGCGAGATGGCCGTCTTCGGCTCGGTGTCGCGGCTGGCCGAAGAGGTCAACCCCGCGCTGCGGGCGTCGGCATGACGGTCGCCGAGGCACCGCCCGCGGGGGAGACCGTCAGCGGGCTGACCCACGACCAGGTGCGCGCCGTCCTGCCGCACCGCTGGCCGATGCTGCTGCTCGACCGGGTCGGCAAGGTCGAGCCCGGCGTCAAGGGCACGGCCGTCAAGAACGTCGCCGGCACCGAGCTGTGGTTCCAGGGCCACTTCCCGGGCGAGGCCGTGCTCCCCGGCATCGTGATCACCGAGGCGCTGGCCCAGCTCGCGGGAGTGGTCTTCGCCCTGGCCGGGGCCAGCGAGATCAGCTACCTGGCGGGGGTCAGGTCGATGCGGTTCCGGCGCCCCGTCGTCCCCGGCGACCAGCTCATGCTGACGGCCGAGCGGACGGGCGGCGGCGCCGGCTTCGCCGAGTACCGGGTCTCGGCCCGGGTGGACGGCCAGGTCGCCGCCGAAGGAAACCTGACGATCGCCGACCCGGCCCGTCAACGTCCCGTGCGAAAGGTGTGAACATGGCAAGCGTCCTCGCGTCCGCGCATCCGCAGGAGACCGTCTACGGCGAGGTGGGCGACACCACCGTCGCGCTGCGCTTCTCCTCCCTGGCGGAGGAGTACAAGGTGCTCAGGGAGCGCGCCGCGGTCCTCGACCTGGGCGGCCACGGCCTCATCGAGATCACCGGCCCCGACGCGGTCGCCTTCGCCCAGCGCCTCCTGGCCCGCGACGTCGAGTACCTGACGTCCGACCGCTGCATGATGTCCCTCCTCCTCGACGCCGAGGGCGGGGTCGTGGACCAGGTCCTCGCCTTCGGCCGGGAGGACGGCATCCTGCTGGAGAGCTCCTGCGGCGCCGGCGCGCGCCTGCTGGAGCACCTCAGGGCGAACAACGACGAGGGTGTCGAGATCACCGACCGCTCCGGGGACCTGACCGTCCTCGGGCTGGAGGGCCCGTACGCCTGGGGCGTCGTCGGCCGGCTCATCGACGCCGAGCTGGCGTCGCTGCCGTTCGAGTCGGTCGTGGACACCACCTGGAACGGCGCCGACATCGTCTTCGCCAGGACCGGCTTCACCGGCGAGTACGGCTACCAGATGATCGTGCCCATCGAGCACGCCACCGACCTGTGGGGCCAGGCGCTGGAGCACGCCCAGGCCGCCGGGCAGGAGGCGCTGGAGCTGGCCATGCTGGAGGTGCGCCAGCCCATCCCGCGCCACGAGGTCACCGAGGGCGCCACCGTCATCGAGATCGGCGCCAACTGGCTGGTCGACGTCACCAAGGACGAGTTCCTCGGCCGTGACGCGGTGCTGGAGGCGTTCGAGTCGGGCGGCGGGCGGCGCACCGTCGGCTTCACCGGCGGCGAGGGCGTGCCCGCGGCCGGCACCCGCGTCTGGGTGAACGGGCAGGACATCGGCGAGGTCGTCCACGCCGTCCACAGCGTCGGCCTCGGCACCACGCTCGGCCTCGCCCGGGTGGACCAGGACCTGGCCGCCGCCGGGCTGGAGCTGACCGTCGGCGGCACCGAGGTCACCACGCTGACCAGCCCGTACATCGTGCCCAAGAGCTGGAGCATCCCGATCATCTGATCGGCAGGTGCGCTGAGAAGGGAACAAGCATGGCGCTGCGGCCCGTCGTCGTCACCGGCCTGGGCATCATCTGCGCGGCCGGCCGCGACCCAGCCGAGTTCTGGCAGCGGCTCACCACAGGTCAGGGCGGACTCACGCCGGTCGAGGACGAGGCGTTCGCCGTGTTCACGGCCCGGCACGCGGGCCAGGTGCCCGACGAGTGGATCGCCGGTCAGCTCCCCGACTCCGACGCCGCCCTCGACCGGACGGCCCGGCTCGCGCTCGTCGCGGCCCGCCAGGCGGTCGAGATGGCCGGCCTGACGGCCTCCGAGGCGGGGGACGAGCGGTTCGGCATCATCCTCGGCAAGTGCCAGGCCACCCCCGACGCGGCCGGCCGGTACCAGCCGATGCACCGCACCCAGGACGTGGTCGCCGAGCGGCTCGGCCTGCGCGGGCCGCGCGTCCTCGTGTCCACCGCCTGCGCCGCCGGCGGCAACGCCGTCGGGCTGGCCAAGGACAAGATCCTCACCGGCGAGGCCGACGCCGTCCTCGCGGGCGGCGTGGACCCCCTGCTGTTCGGCACGTACGCGGGCTTCGCCGGGCTCCAGGCCCTCAGCACCGGCCCGTGCCGGCCCTACAGCCACTCCGACGGCCTGAACCTCGGCGAGGGAGCCGCGTTCCTGCTGCTGGAGCCGCTGGACCTGGCGCTCGCCCGGGGTGCGGTGCCGCTCGCCGAGGTCGCCGGCTACGGCCTGTCGGCCGACGCCTACCACGCGACCGCGCCCGACCCCACCGGACGCGGCGGCGCCAGCGCCGTGCGGCGGGCCCTGGCCGACGCCGGGCTCACGCCGGACGACGTCCACTACGTCAGCGGGCACGGCACCGGCACCCCGGCCAACGACGCCATGGAGGCCAAGGTCATGCGCCTGGTCTTCGGCGAGCGGGCCGGTCAGGTGCCGACCAGCAGCATCAAGTCGTTCGTCGGCCACACGCTCGGCGCGGCGGGCGCGGTCGAGGCGGTGGCGAGCGTGCTCGCGCTGCGGCACGCGGTGGCCCCGCCGACGATCGGCTTCGACGAGGACGGCCAGGGCCGGGCCGGCGACCTCGACTTCGTGCCGAACGTGGCCAGGCCGATGCCGATCGGCACCGTCGTGTCCAACAACTACGCGTTCGGCGGCAACAACGTCTCCCTCGTGCTGACCCGGCCCGGCGAGCCGCGCCCGTACGAGGAGCTGCCGCGCCGCGAGGCCGTGATCACCGGGCTCGGGCCCGTCACCGGAGCCGGCACGGGCGTCGCCGAGGTGACCGAGGCCATCCTGGCCGGCCGCCAGGGCGCCGGGCGGGCCCCGTCGCTGGAGGGCCGGACGTTCGCGCCGCGCTCGCTGTGGCGGCACATGAACCACCTGTCCCGCCTGGCCATCGCCGCCTCCCGGCTGGCCTGGGAGGACGCCGGGCTCAAGCTGCCGCGCAAGGAGCTCGACGACGTCGGCCTGATCTTCGCCACCGGCGCCGGCTCGGCCGAGAGCACCGGGGGCTTCGACGAGAGCATCGCGGTCAACCCCAACAAGCCGGCCGTGCTCAGCTTCTCCAACGTCGTGCTCAACGCCACCGGCGGCGCGGTCTGCCAGACCCTGGGACTGCGCGGGCCGACCACCACGATCTGCAACGGCGGCGCCTCGGCCTCGATCGCGCTGGACTGCGCGCTGGAGCTCATCCGGTCGGGCAAGGCCGAGGTGGTGCTCGTGGTGGCGGCCGACGAGAGTCCCGGCGCGGCGGGCCTGCCGGGCCTCGACGGGGACGGCCCGGTGCCGTCGCCGTACGACGCGGGTTCCGGCGGGGCGGTGCGGGGGTCGGCGGCGGTGGCGTTCGTCGTCGAGTCGGCCGAGCACTGCGCAGCCCGGGGCGGCACGCCGTACGCGAAGGTGCTGGGGACCGGGCACGTGAGCGGCGGCGACGCCGGCTCGGTGGCCCGCAGCATCGCCCAGCTCACCGGCTCGCCCGGCTCGCCCGGCTCGTCCGGCGTGGCCGCGGGCACGGACGGCGGCCCGGGAGCCGGGCTGGTGGTCGGCGCCGCGAACGGGACGGCGGACGACGGCGCGGAGGCCGCGGCGGTGCTGGCCGGCGTGCCCGGCGGGCGGCTGACCGCCTCCACCGCGCTGGCCGGCGACTGCCAGGCCGCCACCGGCGCCATGAACATCGCCCTCGGCGCCCTCGCCGTCCGCGACGGCGTCGCCCCCGCGCTGACCGGCCTCGCCGACCCGCTCGCCGGCGACCTCACCGCGTACGTGACCAAACCCGGCCTGGACGGTCCGGTGGAGCGGGCGCTGGCGCTCACGGCGGCACCCGGCTCGGTCCGCGGCGCGGTCCTCCTGGGGTCGGCGTGAACGGCCCGCCCGCCTCCGCGGCGTTCCCAGGACACCTCACCGGCCTGCCCTTCGACGTCGCCGAGACCGACCGGCTGCTGACCACCACCCGGTCCGTGCGCCGCCGCCTCGACGTGGAGCGGCCCGTGCCCCGCGAGGTGGTGCAGGAGGCGCTGGAGATCGCCGTGCAGGCGCCCACCGCCAACAACCACCAGAACTGGCGGTGGCTCGTCATCAGCGACGCCGCCGTCAAGCAGGAGCTGGCCGGGATGATCCAGTCGTCCTGGACGTTCCACCGCAACGACATGTGGACCAACGCCGGCCGCCGCCGCAACGACGCCCAGGCGCGCCGCAACTACGCCTCCGCGCAGGCGCTGACCGAGACCATCGCGGCGGTGCCGATCCTCGTCATCCCGTGCGTCCTCGGCCGCCCGCCCGACATCACGGCCATCAACGAGGCCTGGCGCAGGCGGATGTCCGACAAGGTCGCCGAGGACCCGGGCCACCAGGTCCAGCACGGCGAGACGCGGGCCAGCATCTTCTACGGCTCGATCTTCCCGGCCATCTGGTCCTTCCAGCTCGCGCTGCGCAGCCGCGGGCTCGGCAGCACGATCACCTGCCTGCACGTCCCGCACGAGCGGCAGGTCGCGCGGATGCTCGGCATCCCCTCGGGGGTGACCCAGGTGTGCA
Source organism: Nonomuraea sp. NPDC005501 (assembly GCF_040605905.1). NCBI lineage: Bacteria > Bacillati > Actinomycetota > Actinomycetes > Streptosporangiales > Streptosporangiaceae > Nonomuraea > Nonomuraea sp. NPDC005501. Next base: position 25,660 of record NZ_JBEXDT010000019.1, read on the forward strand.
TGATCCCCGTCGCGTACACCGTGGGCACCGACTTCCGCCCCGCAGAGCGCTACAGCGCCAAGGAACGCACCTACTGGGAGAGGTGGGGGATGTGACCGTACGACCCGAGCAGCCCGACGTCGTCATCGTCGGAGGCGGCATCTCCGGGGCGTCCGCGGCGTGCCGGCTCGCCGCGGGCGGCCTGTCCGTGGTGCTGCTGGAGAAGCAGGACGCCTACAAGGACCTCGTGCGCGGCGAGTGGCTCGCGCCCTGGGGCATCCGGGAGGCCCAGCGCCTCGGCGTCTACGACTGCTTCTCGGCCGGCGGCGCCTGGGAGATCCGCGAGTGGATGACCTGGGACGAGGCCGTGACCGACGACGAGGTCGAGGCCGTGGACATGACCAGGTTCATCCCCGGCATCGGCGGGCCGATGTCGTTCCCGCACCACGCGGTGTGCGAGCTGATGGCCGAGCAGGCCGTGGCGAGCGGCGCCCGGCTGGTGATGGACGCCTCCCGCATCGGCGTCACCGCCGGCACGCCGCCCGTGGTGACGTACCGGACGCCCGACGGCGACCACGAGCTGCGGCCCCGCCTGGTGATCGGCGCCACCGGCCGCGGCTGCACCGTCGGCCGCCAGGTCGGCATCACCATGAGCAACTCCATGCACCACTGGGGCGGCGGCATGATGGTGGAGGGCATGGCGGGCTGGCCGCCCGACGTGCAGGCCATGGGCACCGAGGGCGACGTCATGTTCATGGTGTTCCCCCAGGGCTACGGCCGGGCCCGCCTCTATCTGAACTTCCCCACGGTCAACAAGCACCGCTACCGGGGGCCGGGCGGCGTCGAGCGGTTCCTCGCCGCGTTCGAGCTGAACTGCCTGCCCGACCGCGGCAAGGCCGTCACCGAGGCGATCCCGGCCGGACCGCTGTCGGTGTGGCCGTCCGTGTCCAGCGTGCCCGAGGGGCCGCCGCTGGCCGAGGGCGTCGTGCTCATCGGCGACGAGGCCGGCAACGCCGACACGGTCCTCGGCACCGGCCTGTCGTGCGCCATGCGCGACTCGCGGACCGTCTGCGAGATCCTGCTCGCCTCCGACGACTGGTCGCACGAGGCGTTCGCCCCGTACGTGAAGGAGCGCGAGTTCCGCCTGGAACGGCTGGACTTCGGCGCCTCCATCATCAGCAGGCTGCACGTCGAGTTCGGGCCCGCGGCGGTCGAGCGGCGCCGCCGCGTCCGCAGGCTGATGGCGAAGAACTTCGCCGCCCAGGTGACGGGGCTGCTCAACATGGTCGCCCCGGAGGACGTACCGGAGTTCGGCTTCAGCGAGTTCTTCGCTGAGCGGTTGTTCAGGGAGACAGCGTGACCGAGAAGAAGACCGTACACATCAACGGTGTGGACATCGCCTACGTCGACGAGGGCGAGGGCGACCCCGTCATCCTGCTGCACGGCTTCCCCGACTCCTCCTACCTGTGGCGGCATCAGATCCCGGCGCTGGTCGAGGGCGGGTTCCGGGTCATCGCGCCCGACCTGCGCGGCTTCGGCGACTCCGGCAAGCCGCAGGAGATCGAGGCGTACGGCATGCAGACGATCGTCAACGACGTCGTCGCCCTCACCATGCAGCTCGGCGTCAAGCGGCCGCACATCGTCGGCCACGACTGGGGCGCGGCCATCGCCTGGATGTACGCCTTCATGATGCCGCGCCGGCTCGACCACCTCGTCGTGCTGTCCGTCGGGCACCCCGGTGTCTTCGCCACCCCGTCGATCGAGCAGCGGGCGGCGTCCTGGTACATGCTCTTCTACCAGTTCCCCGGAGTCAGCGAGGAGCTGCTGCGCCGCAACGGCTGGCGGCTGTTCAAGGAGATCATGGGGCGGGACGGCGACTACGACCGCTACCTGCGCGACCTGGCCCGGCCCGGCGCGCTGACCGCCGGGCTCAACTGGTACCGCGCCAACCGCTCGCCCGCCTCCGAGCTGCGGCCCGCCCGCCCGTTCCCGCCGGTGCTCGCGCCCACCCTGGGCATCTGGGGCGCCGGCGACAAGGCGCTGCTGGAGGAGGGCATGACGGGCTCCGGCAAGTTCGTCAAGGGGCCGTGGCGCTACGAGCGCGTCGAGGACGCCGGGCACTGGCTGCCGCTCGACGCGCCCGACGAGGTGAACAAGCTGCTGCTCGGCTTCCTCGGCACGGAGCGGCCCGCCCACGAGGAGCGGCGGCCCCGGCGCCGGTTGTAGCCGGCGACCGGCTCGTGGAGCGACTGGCCTGTTGATGTGGCCGGCTGGTGGAACGGCCGGCCCGTGAAGGGAGCGACGTCATGCTGGGCTACCTCTTCCCCGGACAGGGGACGGTGCGAGTCGGCATGGGCGCGTGGCTGCGCCGCCGGCCGGCCGCGCGCGACCGGCTGGAGGAGGTGGACGCGCTGCTGTCGCGCCCCATCTCGCCGCTGTGCGCGCGGGGGCCGCTCGACCGGCTGGTCGCCACGGAGCACGCGCAGATCGCGGTCACGGCCTGCAACCTCGCGGCGCTCGCCGTCCTGGAGGAGGAGGGGTACGAGCCCGCGATCGTGGCCGGGCACAGCGTCGGCGAGCTGACCGCGCTGCACGCGGCCGGCGTCCTGGGGCTGGCCGACACGGTCCGCCTGGTCGAGACCCGGTCCCGGCTCATGGCCTCGGTCGGCGTCATCGGCGGGATGCGGGCCGTGATGGGCCTGCCCGTGGAGGACGTCGAGGCCCTCGCCGCCGCGGCCTCCGCGCCGGGAGAGCCGGCCGTCGTCGGGCTGGAGAACGCCCCGGGCCACGTCGTGGTCTCGGGCGCGCTGCCGGCGCTCGACCGGCTGACGGAGCTCGCCACGGCGGCCAGCAAGATCATTCCGCTCTCGGTGGGCAACGCCTTCCACTCGCCGCTCATGGGGCCCGCGGTGGCGGGGTGGGCGGCGGCGGTGGCGGCCGTGCCGATGCGGGAGCCGCGGGTGCCCGTCGTCCCCAACGTCACGGGTGAGCCCACCACGGACCTGGGCACGCTCCGGGAGGCGCTGGTGGCCCAGCTCACGGGGCGGGTCCGGTGGACGCGCACGATCGCCGCGGTGGACGCCACGGCCTCGGGCGTGGAGGTCGGCGACAGCAAGGTCCTCACGGGCCTGTCGCGGCGCGCGGAGGCGCGCTGCCTCAGCATGGCCGACCCGGCCACCCTGCGCCGCCTGGCCAAGGCGGTGGCGGCATGACGGGCGGCGGCCTTCTCCGGTGGGGGAGCGCGCTGGTCGGCTTCGCGGGGCTCACCCGGCCGCAGGAGCTCGTCGGCGCGATGCCGCTGGACGAGGTCTACACCGCCGCCGAGCGCGTCCGGTCCGGCGGCGCCACCGTGCAGCACTGGGCGGGCCGGCTGGCGGGCAAGCGGGCGGTCCTGCGCCTGCTCGGCCTGGCGCCCACGGCCGCGCGTCTCGGCCAGGTCGAGGTGCTGCCCCGGCCCACCGCGGCCTGCCGCGCGACGGCCGCGTGCCGCGACGGCCACCCGCCGGCCGTACGCCTGGCACCGGCGCTGGCCGAGCTGGTACGGCCGGACGGCCGCGTCCGCGTCTCCATCAGCCACACGGACCGGCGGGCGCTGGCCGTGGCGATCTTCTCCACCCGCCTCCCCGAGGACGAGGAGACCTGACATGACCGCCCAACCCCCCACTCCTGCTCCCGAAGCCGCCGCGGACGTGCGGAAGGCGGCGGAGGCGCATCTGGACGCGTGGCGGGCCGGTGACGCCGGGGCCGTGGCGGCGGCGGTGGCCACGTACGAGGACCCCGACTCCGGCGGCGCGCTGGCCGGCGCTGCGCTCGCCGAGCACGTGACCCGGATGACGGCCCGCTTCCGTAACGCGCGCTTCGCCGTGGACCGCGTGACCGGCGACGCCGACGCGGCCACCGTCTCGTGGACGCTGCTGGCCGACCACCGCGAGTCCTACCTCGGCATGCCCGCCACCGGCGGCGCCGTCACCGTGAGCGGCACCGACCTGGTCACCCGGGACGAGCGCGGAGTCCACGTGCGCCGGCTCTTCGACCGGCTGGCCCTGGCCGAGGCGCTCGGCTACACGGCCCGGTTCGTGCCCGGGGCGGACGAGGCCCGGGAGTTCGGGGTCAGCGCCCGCGCCGCCACCGGCCGCACCGACAAGCCGGGCGCGCTCGTGCTGACCTGGCTGGAGATCCGCGACGACGCCGAGGCCGCCGACGTGGACCTGCTCAGCGTGGAGATCGTCAAGTCGCTGCGGTCCTCGAAGGGGTTCCTCGGCGTGACCACGTTCGACATCGGCGCCCGCAAGTTCACGCTGAGCGCCTTCGACCGGCCCGAGTCGCTGCGCGCGGTCCACGCCCGGCCGCACCAGCGGGCCATGCGCCGCTTCTTCAAGGGCGGACTGTGCACACGGGTGCACACCAGCGTCTGGTACCCCGCCACCATCCGCGACTACGCCCGCTGCCCCGCCTGCGGAACGGTCGTGGCGGCGGGCAAGGACGCGGCCTGCGCGTGCGGATGGGCGCCGGAGGACGCGTCCACGCTGTGATCCACCCTCGCGAACCACGGGAGCACCTGATGATCGACTTCACCGCCGAGTACAGGATCGGCGACAGGACCGGCTCCGTCCCGGAGCCGCCCGGCGACGCCGGGCACGCCGCCGGCGGGCTCAGGGGCGGCGACGGCAGGCCCGCGGTGGCGTTCATGTCCGCGCTGTTCGCGGGTGGCTGGATCTGGGAGCACCCGTACCGGCGCCTCGGGGCGGCCGGGTGGCCGGTGATCCGTACGCACGAGGCGATCTGCGCCCTCGACCGGCAGGTGGCCGGGTCGATCGAGCAGCTGGGCGACGCGCTGCTGCGCGCCTGCGACGCCGCCGGAGCGGACGACGTCATCGTCTGCGCCAACTCCCTCGGCGGTCTTGTCGCCATCGACCTGGCGGGCCGGTACCCCGACCGGGTCCGGGGCATCGTCGTGAGCGGCGCGCCCGGCCTCACCGCCGACCCCGACGTCGGGCTCAGCTTCGACCGGCGGGGCAGTGTGCGGCCGTTCGGTGACGAGTTCGGCGAGCGGATGGTGGCCGCGCTCTTCCATGGCGGTCGCAGCCTGTTCTCCGACGAGCGGATGTCCGAGGTGGGCGAGATGCTGCGCCGCCCCGAGGCCATGGTGAGCATGGCGCGCAGCCTCAAGGCCACCCGCCGCTACTCGGTGCGTCCCGCGATGGACAAGGTGCGGTGCCCGTCCCTGTACGCCTGGGGGCGGCACGACCGGATGACGCCCGTGGACCCGTGGCTGGAGCTGCTGGCCGACTATCCGGGCAACGAGGTGCTGGTCGTGGAGGGCAGCGGGCACATCCCGATGGTCGAGCGGGCCGAGGAGTACACCGGGGCCCTGGAGTCGTTCGTGACGCGCTGCGCTGGTGCCCTGGCATGAGCGCCGTCGTCGCCCCCGCCGCCCCTCCCCGGGCCGCCGCGCCCGCGCCCGGCGAGCCGGCCGTGCTCCTCGGCGTGGACATCGTGGAGGCCGGGCGGCTGGCGCGGGCGGTGGAGCGGGGCGGCGAGGTGTTCGCGCGGCACGTCACCACCGCGGCCGAGCGGGAGGCCGCCCCCGAGGCTCCGGCGTTCGCCGTCAAGGAGTGCCTGATCAAGGCGGTCGGCGGGCGGGCGACGGGGTTCGCGTGGCACGACTTCGAGGCGGTGGCCGCGGCGCCGGACGCCTGGGCGCTCCGCCTGCTGGACGAGGCCGCCGCCGAGCTGGCCGCCTCGACCGGCGTCCGGCTGGACGGGTGCGCCGCGTACGCGGTCCGCGGCGCCTCCCGCGACGCGGCCCTGCAGCGCCTCCATGCGGGCGAGCCCGCCGAGGTGGCCGGGGTGGCTCGGTGGGGGAGCGGGGGCGGGCTGTCCGCAGCGCTGGCGATCGTCTACGTCGACAGGAAGGGAAGTGCCCGATGTCCCAGGTGAGGACGGCCCAGGTGAGGCCGGCCGAGGTGAGGACGGCCGAGGTGAGGACGGCCGAGGTGAGGACGGTGGGACCGGGGGAGTCGATCCAGCGGGCGCTGGACGAGGCCGGTCCGGGAGCGAGCGTCGTGCTGACGGAGGGCACGTACACCGAGAGCGTGTGGATCCGGCACGGCGGCGTGTCGCTGACCGGCGCCGGCCCCGGCCGGACCGTGCTGGCGCCCGGCGGCGGCGTCCCGGCGGACGTGCCGAGGCTGCACGACGCCACCGAGGACGTCGTCAGCGGCGTCACCGTCTTCGGCGACGCGGTCGCGGGCGTGCGCGTCGAGGGGCTGACCGTCGCCGGGTTCACCGGCGCCGGCGTCTACGCGCACTCGGTCGCCGGGGTGAGCGTCCGCGACGTGGAGGCCCGCGGCAACGCCGTCTGGGGTGTCTACCTGCGGGAGTCCAGCGGCTGCGAGGTGACCGGCTGCCGCGCCTCCGGCAGCCAGTACGGCGGCGTCGCGCTGAGCTTCTGCCCCGACTCGGACGGCCTGGTCGCGGACAACGAGACGACCGCCAACGCCTTCGGGATCTTCATCGACAACTCGTCGGGCACCCGGGTGGTGCGCAACGACTGCCACGGCAACGCGATCGGCATGCTCCTGCTCAACCAGGTGTACGAGGGCGAGCCGGCGGGCGGCGTCCGGGACTGCCTGGTGGCGGGCAACGACCTGCACGGCAACGACCTGGCAGCCGGGGCGGAGCCCGACGGGCTGGGCGCGGCCGGGCCGCCCATCTCCGGTGTCGGCCTCGCGCTCATCGGCACGCATCGGGTCACCGTCGTCGACAACCACATCCACGACAACCACCCGAGCGGCGAGTCCGTCATGGGCGCGGGCTTCGTCATCGGCTCCTCCAAGGACTGGGGCGGCGACGACGCCCTGGACAACCACGTCCTGTGGAACCGGATCACCGGCAACACCCCGCTCGACTTCCAGCTCGGCGCTGACCTGGCCCGGCAGACCTGCGCCGGGAACGTGGCCGGCAAGGGCGACCCGGCCGAGCTCCTGGACCGCGACGACGCAGCCGGGGGGTGGCGCCGATGACCGCGCCGGCCGCCCTGTCCTGCCAGGGGTTGAGCAAGCGCTACGGCGACGTCGTCGCCGTCGAGGACGTCGGCTTCGCCATCGCGCCCGGCCAGGCGTACGGGCTGCTGGGCCCCAACGGCGCCGGCAAGACCACCACGATCTCCATGCTCGTCGGCCTGCTGCGCCCCGACTCCGGCACCGTGCTGGTCGGCGGCGTGGACCTGGCGGCCGAACCGACCCGCGCCAAGGCGAGGATCGGGTACGTCCCCCAGGAGATCGCCCTCTACCCGGAGCTGACCGGCCGGGAGAACCTGCGCTTCTTCGGCCGCCTGTTCGGCCTGTCGCGCCGGCGGCTGGCGGCGCGCATCGACGAGGTGCTCGGCCTCATCGGCCTGACCGACCGGGCCGACACGAAGCTCAGCACGTACTCCGGAGGCATGAAGCGCCGCATCAACATCGGCGCCGCGCTGCTGCACCGGCCCGAGGTGCTGATCCTGGACGAGCCGACCGTCGGCGTCGACCCGCAGAGCCGCAAGGCCATCCTCGACGGCGTGGAGCGCCTGGTCCAGGACGGCATGGCGCTGCTGTACACCTCCCACTACATGGAGGAGATCGAGCGCGTCTGCGACCGCGCGGCGATCATCGACCACGGCCGGATCATCGCCGACGGCACCCGCCACGAGCTGGTCTCCCTGGTCGGCAGCGCCGACAAGGTGGAGCTGGTGCTCGACGGGGACGTGGAGACGGCCTTCGCCAAGCTGCGCGCCGTCGAGGGCGTGGTGGAGGCGGCCCGGACGGGCGCCTCGTCGGTACGGCTGATCGCCGAGGGCGGCAGGTACCTGCTGCCGGCCCTGATCACCGCGGTGGAGGGCAGCGCCACCGTCACGGCCACCCAGGTCATCGAGCCCGACCTGGAGGCCACATTCCTGCACCTCACCGGCAGCACACTCAGGGACTGACGATGGGGTCGGAAAGGGGACGGGCCATGTGGCGGGCGATGTGGACGGTGAGCGCGCTGGAGCTGCGCGCCCGGTTGCGCGACGGCACGGCGATCGTGATCGCGCTGATCGTGCCGGTGACGCTGGCGACCCTGTTCGGCCTCGCCCTGGGCGGCGACGACCCGCCGCTCAAGGCCACGGTGGGCTTCGTGGACCTGGACGGCGGCGAGTTCCCGGCGAGCGTGCGGCGCGAGGTGCTGGCCGCCAAGGAGCTGAAGGGATCCGTGACGCTGCGCGACCTGCCGAGCAGGGACGAGGCCCGGCGGGCGCTGGACTCGGGCGCCATCGGGTCGGCGATCGTGTTCCCGGCCGGGTTCAGTCAGAGCGTGGGAGCCGGCAAGGGGGGCGACGTGGCGGTGCTGAAGACGCCCGAGTCGCCGCTGGCCGGCGTGGTGGCGGGGGCCATCGTGGACCGCATCTCGGCCGTGGTGGACGCCCGCACCCTCGCCGTACGGGCCGTGCTGCGCGCCGGGGTGCCCGGTGACCAGGTCAAGGAGCTGGTGGAGCGGAACGGCGCGGCCGGTGCCGCCCTCAGCCTGGCCGACGACCCGCTGGCCGGCGGCAAGATCGACCTGTCGGTCTACTACGGCTCCGGCATGGCGGCGCTGTTCGCGTTCTTCGTCGTGGGGGCGTCGTTCCGGGGGCTGCTGACCGAGCGGAAGCTCGGCACGCTCGACCGGATCCGCGCGGCCCCGGTCGCGGCCTGGGTGCCGGTCGCCGGCAAGGCCGTGGTCGGCTTCGCGCTGGCCGTCGTCGGGGTGTTCCTCAACTGGGGCGCCTCGGTGCTCATCTTCGGCTCCACGTGGGGCGACCCGGCGGCCGTGGCCGTGGTGCTGGTCACGCACGTGCTGGCCGCCGCGGCGATCACCATGCTGGTGACCAGCCGGGTCAGGACCGACGCCCAGGCCGACGGCGTGATCATGGTCGTGTCGTTCGTGATGGCGTTCTTCGGCGGCAGCCTGGTGCCGATCTACAACCTGCCCGGCGCGCTCCAGACGGTCGCGCTGCTCACCCCGAACGGCTGGACGTCCAAGGCGCTGACCGAGCTGGCCGGCTCGGGCGCGGGCCTCGCGGCCGTGGCCCTGCCGGTGGGCGTGCTGTGCGGGATCGCGCTGGCGGCGGGCGGCCTAGCCGTCCTCGGCTTCCGGAGAGGACTGCTGTTATGACCCCCGTGGACGTGCCCGTGGAGGCCGAGAAGCTGCGGCCGCGGCCCGTGCTGGCGCTCGTGGCCGCGAACCTGCGCCGCCACACCCGCGACCGCGTCGGCCTGTTCTTCATGGTCGTCATGCCGTTCGTCTCCATCGTCTTCGTCGGCATGGCGCTCGGCGGCGGCACGGCGGGCTCGTCCCGGCTGCCGGTCGGCGTGGTCGCCGAGGACTCCGGACCGGTGACGACCGCGCTGCTGGCCGAGCTGCGCCGCCACCCCGACCTGGAGGTCACCACCATGACCTCCGCCGCCGACCTGCGCTCCGGCGTGCGGGAGGGCTCGCTCGCGGCGGGCCTGGTCATCCCGGCCGGCTCCACGAAGCTGGACCTGGTCGTCACCGAGACCAACGGCAGCGGCATGGCAGCCCGCAGCGCCATCGACGTCGCCGTGGGCAAGGTCGCCGCCGTCGAGGAGGCCACCCGCGCCGCCAGGACCGCGGGCGCCACCCCGGAGCAGGCCGCCCGCTACGTACGGCAGGCGCAGGCCGAGTCCGGCCGCGTCGCCGTGACCGACAGCTCCACCTCGGCCGGCGACCCCCGTGGCTTCGCCTACACCGCCCCCGCGAACCTGCTGCTGTTCACCTTCATCAACTCCATGGCCGTGGCCGCCGCGCTGGTGGAGAGCCGCCGGCTCGGCATGCTCCAGCGGGCGCTGACCGCCCCCGTGCGGCGGCGGTCGGTGCTGCTCGGCGAGGCGCTGAGCCGGTTCCTCGTGGCCATCGCCCAGGCCACGCTGATCATGGTGGTGAGCTCGCTCGCGTTCGGCGTCCGCTGGGGCGACCCGCTCGGAGTGGCGGCGGTCGTGGGGACGTTCGCGCTGGTCGCGACCGGCGCGGCGATCCTCGTCGGTACGCTGCTGCGCACCCCCGACCAGGCCCCGGCCATCGGCCCGCCGCTCGGCGTCGTGCTCGGCATGCTGGGCGGCTGCCTGTGGCCGCGGGAGTCCTCGGGCGACCTGATCAACGCCGTCGGCCACCTGTTCCCGCACGCGTGGGGCATGGACGCGCTGCTGGCGCTGGCCGTGCCCGGCACGGGCATCGGCGCGGTGCTGCCGCAGCTCGCCGTGCTCGCCGGGATGGCCGTCCTGCTGCTGGGCGCCTCCCTCGTCCTGTTCAGCCGCCGCACCCGGGCCCTGGGGTGAGCGCCATGCGGGTCCTCGTCACGGGAGCGGCCGGCTTCGTCGGCTCCGCGTACGTCGCGAACCTGCTCGGCGGCGCCTACCCCGGCTGGGACGGCGCCGAGGTGACCGTGCTGGACGCGCTCACCTATGCCGGCGACGTCGCCAACCTGGAGCCGGTCCTGGGCGGGCCGCGGCTGACGTTCGTCCGCGGCGACATCGCCGACGCCGCGCTCGTCTCCTCCCTCATGCCGAGGCACGACCTCGTCGTCAACTTCGCCGCCGAGAGCCACGTGGACCGTTCGATCGCCGCCGCCGACCGGTTCGTCCGCACCAACGTCGCGGGTGTCGAGACGCTGCTGCGGGCCGCCCTCGACGCGGACGTGCCCACGTTCGTCCAGGTCTCCACCGACGAGGTGTACGGCTCCATCGACACCGGCTCATGGGGCGAGGACAGCCCGCTCCGGCCCAACTCGCCGTACGCCGCCTCGAAGGCCGCCGGCGACCTGATGGCGCTCGCGTACGCCCGCACCCACGGCATGGACGTGCGCGTCACCCGCTGCGGCAACACCTACGGCCCGCGCCAGTACCCCGAGAAGCTCATCCCGCTGTTCGTCACGAACCTGCTGGCCGGCCGGCCCGTCCCGCTGTACGGCGACGGCGGCAACGTCCGCGAGTGGATCCACGTGGACGACCACTGCCGCGGCGTCCACCAGGTCGTCGAGAAGGGCCTGGCCGGCGAGGTCCACCACATCGGCGGCGGCACCGAGCTGACCAACAGGGAGCTCACCGCGATGCTGCTGCGGGAGTGCGGCGCCGGGCCCGAGCTGGTCCGCCGCGTCGCCGACCGGCCCGGTCACGATCGGAGGTACTCCCTGGACGACTCCAAGCTCCGCGGCCTCGGCTACCGCCCGCGGGTGCCCTTCGCCGAAGGGCTGGCCGAGACCGTCGCGTGGTACCGCACCAGACACAAGGGGGTCACATGAAGGGCATCTTGCTCGCCGGGGGCAGGGGCACGCGGCTGCTGCCCACGACGCTGGCGGTGTCCAAGCAGTTGCTGCCGGTCAACGACAAGCCGCTCATCTACTTCCCGCTCTCGGTGCTGATGCTGGCCGAGATCCGGGACATCCTGGTCATCTCCACGCCCGAGGACCTGCCGCAGATCCGCCGCCTGCTCGGCGACGGCTCCCACCTCGGGCTGCGCATCACCTACACCGAGCAGGACGAGCCGAACGGCATCGCCGAGGCGCTCGTCATCGGGGCCGACCACATCGGCGACGACTCGGTGGCCCTCATCCTCGGCGACAACGTCTTCCACGGCTACTCCTTCCAGGAGATCCTCCGCCAGGAGTGCCGCGACATCGACGGCTGCGTGCTGTTCGGCTACCCGGTGCGCGACCCGGAGAGGTACGGCATCGCCGAGACCGACGCGGACGGCCGGCTGCTGTCCGTCGAGGAGAAGCCCGCGGCGCCCCGCTCCAACCGGGCGGTCGTCGGCTTCTACCTGTACGACAACGAGGCGGTCGACATCGCGAAGAACCTCTCCCCGTCGGCGCGCGGCGAGCTGGAGATCACCGACGTCAACCGCGCCTACCTGGAGCGGGGCCGGGCGAAGCTGGTCGACCTCGGCCGGGGCTTCGCCTGGCTCGACGCCGGCACCCCGGAGTCGCTGCTCCAGGCCGGGCAGTACGTCCAGCTCCTGGAGCAGCGGCAGGGCGTCCGGATCGCGTGCCTGGAGGAGATCGCCCTGCGGATGGGCTACATCGACGCGGAGGCCTGCCACCGGCTGGGCGTCGAGCTGGAGAAGTCGGCCTACGGCCAGTACGTGATCTCCGTGGCGGAGCAGTTCGCCGCCCGGTGACTCGTGAGCAAGGAGGCAAGCCATGACCATGACAGCACTGTTCACCGGCCGTTCGGCGGCCGGCGGCGACCATGTGACGGACGTGTACCGCTACGCCGCCCGCAAGGGCGCGATCGAGACGGTCGAGGCGGCGGCCGAGGACCTCGGCCTGGCCGTGCGCGAGGTGCGCGAGGCGGTGGAGCACCTGGTGGAGAGCCGGCTGCTCCGCATCGACGACAACGCGGGCCTGCGGTTCGTGCCCGTGGACCCGGAGCTGGCCGCGGCCTCCCTGGTGTCCTCGGTCGAGCGGGAGATCTACCAGCGGCGCGAGCTGATCGACCAGATCAGGGAGCGGATCGGGGTGTTCCAGCAGGACTACCCCGCGGTGGAGGCGGGCACCGCGCCGCGCGCCGTGGACTACCTGGTGGGCTCCATGGAGGTGCGCGGCTTCCTGAAGACGGCCGGCGACGCCTGCCGCGACGAAGTGCTGGTGCTCCAGGCGTCCGGCGGCGTGACCGGCGACCTGTCGGAGACGTTCCTCACGCTGCTGGCGCGGGGAGTGGTGGTGCGCATCATCTGCCAGCACCGCAACCGCGGGGACGTGTCCACCCGGATGCGGATGAAGCGGCTGACCGATGCCGGCGCCGTCGTCTACACGCTGAGCCACATCCCGCGCTCGGCGGTGGTCTTCGACCGGTCGCTGGTCGTCATGTTCGGGGCGAACGGCGAGGAGGCGAACGTGGCGCGGGTGCGCGACCACGGCATCGCGCAGTTCTTCCTCGACCTGTTCAACCACCTGTGGGAGATGGCCACGCCGCTGGAGGGCATCGAGTTCGGCTACGCCGACGTGGCCGACGACCTCCAGCAGGCCATCGCCGCGCTGATGGCCAAGGGCTACACCGACGAGGTGGTGGCCAGGAAGCTCGGCATGTCGGTCCGGAGCTGCCGCCGGCACATCGCCTCGCTGATGCGCGACCTGGAGGCGACGAGCAGGTTCCAGGCGGGGGTGGCGGCGGCCAGGAGCTTCCTGCGCAACGCCGGCTGACCGCCACCCGTGGAAGAGATCTCAGACGACCTGGTGACCGCGCATCGCGGCGGCCACCCCGGCCAGCGCCCGGGCCCGCTCGACGACCGTCTCGACGCCGGCCACCAGGTCCTCGTACGGCATCCGCGGGTCCAGGCAGATCCGGACCGAGCTGTTGGCGTCCTCCGCCTCCACCCCGATGGCGGTCAGTACGTACGACGGCTCCTGGGAGCCGGAGTTGCACGCCGACCCGGTGGACAGCGCGACCGTGGTCAGGCTGGAGACCAGGCTTTCGCCGCGTACCCCCGGCAGGACCACGTTCAGCACGTGCGGCACGCCGCCCCGGGGGTCGCCGTTGAGCCGCGCGCCGGGGATGCCCGCGAGGAGGATGTCCAGCGCCGTCGCGCGCAGCTCGCGTACCCGCCGCAGATCCGCCTCCGCCCGCGCCAGCGCCAGCTCCGCCGCCTTCCCCATGCCCACCACGAGGTGGGTGGGGATCGTGCCGCTGCGCAGCTCGTACTGCCCGCCGCCGAACATCACCGGCCGCAGCCGGTGCCGGATCTCCGGCCGGACGTACAGGGCGCCGACGCCCTTCGGGCCGCGCAGCTTGTGCGCCGACAGCGACAGCAGGTCGATCTCCGCCTCGCGCACGGCGACCGGCACCCGGCCGGCCGCCTGCGCCGCGTCCACGTGCAGCAGGGCGCCCACGTCGTGGCAGATCGAGGCCATCGCGTGGACCGGCTGCACGGTGCCGATCTCGCTGTTCACCCACGCGGCGGTGGCCACGCGCGTGTGCAGGTCGAGCAGCTCGGCCAGGTGCACCAGGTCCACCTGGCCGTCCCGGCCGACCCGCACGGTCCGCGCGTCCACGCCGCGGGCCGCCAGCGCGCGCCCGATCGACAGCGACGACTTGTGGTCGGTCGGGCAGAACACCCCGTTGACCGGCGCCCGGTCGTCGTGGCCGAACGCGCCCAGCAGCGCGATGTTGTTGCTCTCGGTCGCGCCGGAGGTGAACAGCACCGCGTCCGGGTCGGCCCCGATCAGCCGCGCCACCGATTCGGCCGCCGCGTCCACGGCCCGGCGGGCCCGCTTGCCGAGCACGTGCGGCGACGACGGGTTGCCGAACTCCTCACGCAGGTACGGAAGCATCGCGTCCAGCACCTCGTCGTCGACGCGGGTGGTGGCGCAGCCGTCCAGGTAGATGACCTTCATGGCGCGTCAGCTCCTCAGGGTGCTGACCGTGACGAGCTTGGCGTAGATCTCGTCGGTGGACGTCTCGCCGCTGCCGCCCGGGTCGGCGATCACCACGCGCATGTCCGGCAGGCCGTACAGGTTGAGCGCGATGTCCACGCCCGTCTGGACCGGCATGAGGCACTCGCCGGGCGCGAAGATCAGCAGGTTGCGGTAGCCGGCCTTGTGGACCTCCGACACCATCTCGGTGATCTCGCCCGCGCAGCCGGTGATGCCGCAACTGATCAGCGTGCGGTAGTTGCCGTCGGCGTCCACGAACGCCACCTCGGCGTCGCGCCGCCCGGAGCCGCCGGCGGGGTCGAGGTAGCGCTTCTCCAGCAGCCCCTGCTTGACGAACTTGTCGGCGGCCTTCTGGAAGCGGTACTTCAGCCACGTCTCGGGGAAGGCGAGCGGGTGCTTGCGGCTCGGCAGCACCAGCTCCGCCGGCAGGCCGTAGTCGCACAGCGCCTTCTCGTACGAGGTCGGCAGCGTGGTGAACCGCTCGAAGAACTCGGCCCGCAGCTCGCCGGCCGGGCGGTCGTGGGCCGGCACGTACTGCCAGTCGTTGATCAGCAGCAGCAGCCGGCCGGAGACCCCCGACTCGGCGTACTCGCCGAGCAGGTCGAGCGACAGCTCCCACGTGTAGCCGGGGAAGATGCCGACGCGGCCGGCGACGCGGCGGCGCATGGTCTCGTCCTTCTGCTCCTCGACGACGCCCGGCACGAGCCGGCCGGTGGCCTCGTCCTCGAACAGCATGAAGTGCCCGCCCATGACGACGAGGTCGCCGAGCTCGGAGGCGGGCAGCTCGTGGGCGATCGCGTCCCGGAGCTCCTGCTCGGAGGCGACCAGCCGGTGGGTCTTGGTCACTCGGTCGGTGACGGCGTGGTTCATCGAAACTCCTTGAGGCTGAGGCTTCAGTCCTGGTGGGAAGCCGGACACCGTCTCCCGGCCTTCAGGCGTGGCGAGATGGATGGTCAAGGCTTCACTCCGAGGCGCATGAGATCTGATGGACGGTGGTCATCCGCGAGCGGCCGGATCGGGACGAGCAGGCCGGCGAGGACGCCGAGCGGGACCGGTCCGGCGAGCTGCTGGAGGGTCAGGCCCTCCCAGCCGCCCGCGCGCAGCTCGGCCAGCACCCGGGGGATGCGCAGGGCGCGGCCTCCGGCGAGGGTGTAGCTGTCGGAGAGGTCGAGAGGGGGCAGCGCGTGGACGAGCCGCACGGCGCCGGCGAGCGCGCGGGCGGCCTCGTCGGCCGGGGCGCGGTCCCAGGAGGGAAGCGCGGCCGTCCCAGGAGCGGCCACCAGCGGCGGATCGGGCAGCCCGGCCAGCCGGGCCACGTCACCGAGGCGGGGACCAGCCGTCGCACTGTCGTCGCAGGCGAGGATCAGGGCCTCGTGGCCGCGCAGGAACGCCTCCACGGCCGCGCCGTCCATGACCGCGGACGACGCCTGAAGGGACACGGCGACCGCGTCGCGCCACTCGTCCACCCGCAGGTACGTCTCGGACCCGGCGTGCGCCCACGCCTCCGGCACCGGATGCCAGGCGACGGCGGTGCGCCGGCCCCCGTAGTCCTTGGTGCGCTGCTTGATGAAGTTGACCTCCGAGCCGAGGCGCACCGCCTGGCCACGCCGCGAGCCCTCGCGGGACACCAGCTCGGTCACCTCGTCGTAGGGGAGGTAGGAGTGCTCCTTGGCCCGCTCGAAGGCGGCCGCCACCCGGGCGAGCAGCTCGGCGAACGTGGGATCGCCGGAGCAGTCCACCCGCACCAGCGTCGGCGAGAACATGCAGGTCAGGACGTCCGGGTACGGGTGGGACTCGCGGTTGCTGACGAACGACAGGAGGCCGGCCGAGTCCAGGCCGGTGTAGGCGGCGGTCAGCGCGGTGTGGGCGGCAAGGTGGACCAGCGACGGCCACACGCCGTACCGGGCGGCGACCCGCCGGGTGGCCTCCAGCAGGGCGGGGGAGGTCAGCGTCGCGTGCCTGGCCGGCGGCTCACCGGTCGCACCCGCGCCGTCCCGGAGCGCGGCGAAGGGGTCCCGGCCGGCGCCTTCCCGGCGTTCAGCGCCTTCCCGGCGTCCAGCGCCTTCCCGGCGGCGCGCGGCGAAGGGGTCCGAGGGGAGCGCGGCGACCTGCTCCTGCCAGTACGCGACGGAGCGGGCGGCCACCACGGTGGCGTCGGCCGACGTCTCGTGACGGACCAGGTCCGACGGCCGGTGGCGGACCGGCATGAGCGTGGCGGGCCGGCGCGCGGCCAGACCGGCGCCCTGTGTGCGCAGCTCCCGCTTCAGCTCGCCCAGCGTCCACACGTCCACCGCCAGGTGGTTGAGCACCACGACGGCGCGCTTGGCCACGCCGCCCGCCGTGATGACGACCGCCCGGACGGGCCACTCGCCGGCCAGGTCGAACGGCCGCGTGCTCAGCTCCTCGATCACTTCGGCGGGCGCGGCGGTGCCGTCCCGCTCCGCGGTGACCTCCATGACCTTCAGGGCGCCCGGCGGGTGGATCCGCTGCACGGGCCCGGTCCCGGGCTCTCCGGCGTCGAGGTGGTACGTGGTCCGCAGCGTCTCGTGCCGGCGTACCAGAGAGGTGATCATCGCGCGGCAGTGGGCGAGCGTCACACCCGGGGGCACGTCGAAGGTGAGGACGACGTGCGTCTCGTGCTGGTGCCCGGGCGGGAGTTGGTGGACGCGCAGCCACATGTAGCGCTGCCCCCAGCACAGGTTCGCGGATCTCACAGTGGACAACTCGGCCTCCACCGCCGGCGATAGTCGGACTACCGAACAAACCGAGGATTGGCTTTTCCTGGGACCGTGACAAGCGGTCCGCGCTGGCATGTTGGGCGCGCCACAAGCTGCCAGCGTGCTCTTTCCCGGCCTTCTTGACCGCTGCTCCGCCATTCCCCGAAGCTTTGTATGAATGGATTTTTCTGGCAGATCGGCGGATGACGATGTCTGAAATTCCGAACCAGTTCCAGAGCCTTCTGCGCGCGCACCTGCCGTACGCGGACGCGGCGGAGCTCTCCGCCCGGGACGAGCTCGCCGGTCTCGGCCTCGACTCGATGGGCGTCGTGCGCCTGCTGGTCGACATCGAGAACGGCTACGCGGTCGAGCTGCCCGACGAGATCCTGGACGAGACGACGTTCGCCACGGTCGGCTCGCTCTGGCAGGCGCTGACCACGCTCCCGGCGTTCCCGCCGGTCCACTGACGCACGGACGTCAGAAGGGCGGGGGCCGGTTTCGCCGGTCCCCGCCCTCTCCCTTTCCAGGCTCCCTTGTCAGGGCTTCAGGGTCGTGGCCAGCGCGCGGCGGTCCACCTTCCCGTTGGCGTTGAGCGGCAGCTCGCCCAGCACGGTCACCGCGCGCGGCACCATGTAGCCCGGCAGCACCTCGGCGACGCCCTTGACCAGCGCCACCGGGTCGAGCGCCGTCCCGGTGCAGGCGGCCTCCAGCTCCAGCTCGCCGTCCGCCCCGGGCAGCGCCAGGACCACGGCCTCGTCCACTCCGGGCCTGGCCCGCAGGGCGGCCTCCACCTCGCCCAGCTCGACCCGGTGCCCCGAGATCTTCACCTGCTGGTCCAGCCGCCCGAGGTGGACGAGCAGCCCGTCGCGCCAGGCGACCCGGTCGCCGGTGCGGTACCAGAGCTCGCCGGCCATGGTGGCGGCGGCCGGGGCGGGCACCGCACGGACGCCGTCGAAGGCGACGAAGCGGCCCTCGTTGACCTCCGGGTCCGTGTACCCCGGGAAGCGCTGCTGGCCGCGCAGGCACAGCTCGCCCTCCGCCGCCGGCCGGCCGTCCGCGTCCAGCACCACGTGCTCCACCCCCCGGTACGGCAGGCCGATCGGCACGGTGCCGTTGGGCGTCTCCGGCCAGTGGGCCCGGTCGGCGGGCAGGCGGTACTCGGCGCAGGAGATGGTCAGCTCCGTCGGGCCGTACAGGTTCTCCAGCACGCTGTGCGGCGCCGCCTCCCGCCACGCGTCCGCCTGCCGCAGCGTCAGCGGCTCGCCGCAGAACAGGCTCCAGCGCAGCGACGGCATCGAGCCCGGGGCCAGCCGGCGCAGGCGCAGCGCCAGCGAGACCACCGACGGCACCGAGAACCAGTGCGTCAGCCGCTCCCTGGCCACGAACGCCACCGGCTTGAGCAGGTCGTACCGGCTCGGGACGACGAGCGTCGCCCCGCCGCCCCAGGTGGCGAACATGTCGAAGACCGACAGGTCGAAGGTCAGGTCGAACGTCTGCGACGTCCGGTCGCCCGGCCCCAGCCCGTAGCGGGGGACGACGTGCGACAGGTACGCGCCGACGGAGCGGTGGCGCAGCGGCACACCCTTGGGCGCGCCGGTCGAGCCCGAGGTGAACAGGACATAGGCGAGCCCGTCCACCCCGTCCGGCGGCGCCAGTGGCTCCGCCCGGTCGCCGCCCGGGTCGTCCAGGGTGACGGCGAGTGTTCGCGAGGGGAACGGCGGCAGCGGGCCGCGGGCGGCGTCGGCCAGGACGACGTCCAGGCGGGCGGCCCCGGCGACGGCGAGGTTGCGCGCCGCGGGCATGGCGGGGTTGAGGGGGACCGCGGTGGCGCCGATCCGCTGGACGGCCAGGTACCCGGCGTAGGCCAGGGTGTCGCGGGCCGCGTACAGGCCGACCCGCGACGGGCGCCCGCCGGGGCAGGACGCCAGGATCCGCGCGGCCAGGCGCGCCGCCAGGTCGTCCAGCTCGGCGTAGGTGTGGCGGGCGCCGCCCGCCTCCAGCGCCACCCGGTCGCCGAAGCGCGCCACCGAGCCGGCGAACCACTGGTGAAGGGTGCGTTCCACGAGGGTGCGTTCCACAAGGGTGCGTTCCACAGTCGTCTCCATGGTCGTCTCCATGGCCGTCCCGGGCTCCCGGGACTACCCGGGGTGCCGCGGCGGGTCGGGGAGGTCGCGGGGGAAGAGCGACGGCGGGAGGTCCTGCCCGGACCGGCCGGACCCCTCCCACAGGTCGGCCAGCCGCCGGTCAGGGTCGGCGACGGCGAGCTGCGTGCCCAGCGCGAGCGTCCGCATGATGTCCACCATCGCCTCCGCCGGCAGGACGTCCGGGTCCGCCAGCATGAGCACGCTGGTACGGCCACCCTGCACCGCCACCCGCACCCGGAACGCCTGCCCGTACTGCTGCGCCAGCGGCGTCCAGGCCAGCTCCGCCGGGCTCTGGTCGGCCGGGTCCGAAGGACGGCGGTCCACCTGGATGTAGTTGAACCAGGCCCGGAACAGGTGGTTGACCCAGCAGTCGTGCCCCGGGTCCCGGCCGGTCCTGGCCGCGTCGCCCGCGGCCAGCTCGGCGACGCGGTCGAAGTCGTAGCAGGAGTACCGGTACGACTTCGCGCCCGCCCAGTGCAGCCGCCTGATGTGCTCGGCGAGCGTGGCGCCCGGGTCCACGCCGGTGACGAAGGGGATGAGCTGGTTCATCGTGCCCACGTTGTGCTGGTCCTCCTGGGCGAACCGGTTGGAGGACATCAGGCTCATCGTCACCCGGTCGGTGCCCAGGTGGCGGGCCAGCCCGGCGGCGATGAACGCCATGACCACGGCCGGCGCGGTGACCCCGTGCCGGCGGCCCGCCTCCGCCGCGAGCCCGCCGAGCCGCCGCGAGTGCAGCGTGAGCTCCAGCCGGTTGCGCTTGACGCGGGCCGGCAGCGTGGGGAGCCGGTCCATGAGCCCCTCGGCCAGTACGTCCTGCCAGTACCGCTCGGAGCTCTCCTGCCGGGGCCGCCACGCCTCCTCCCGCTGCCGCCGCGCCAGCTCGCGCGGGGTGAGGCCCCTCGCGGCCGTGGCGTCCGGGTCGGCCACCAGCGCCTTGAACTGGTCCTGCAGGTGGTGGATCGACCACAGGTCGAGGATGAGATGGGAGAAGGCCAGGCTGATGTAGAGGGGCGCGCCGTCGGGGGAGCGGACCAGCCGGCCCCGCCAGTTCAGGTCGCCGCTCATGGCGAACGGCCGCGCCACCAGCTCCGCCTTCGTCTGCTCGTGCTCGGCGGGGTCGGTGACGACCCGGTCCACCGTCTCGACGGGCAGGGGCGCGTCGTCGTGGACCACCTGGACCGGACGGTCGCAGCCCGGACGGTAGGTCGTCCGCAGCGCCTCGTGCCGGTAGGCCAGCCGCCGCAGGGCGGTCGTGACCTGCCCGTTCGACAGGCCGCGCAGGTCCCATGTCGTCGCCAGGTTCGCCTCGTGCAGCCAGTCCTCCGGATACCGCTCGATCTCACGCCAGCTGAAGAGCTGGCCGTTGCTGAGAGGCGCCTCGACGGACATGTGGTCTCCTCCCGGCGGCTTTCTCCGTCCGTCATTCATTGCGCGGGCGAACGTCCGGGGTCAAGGCCGGCGGGGGTGGCCGGCGCTGGCCACTAATGGCGGCCACAAGGTGCCAGTCGGCGACCGTGTCCCCGAATTGTGCACGCCCATAGTGTCTTATCCACAACTATGCGAAAGCCGCTAGACCAGAACGCCGCGGAGTAATTATCCGCGCGGTCCCAATAAACCGGCGGCGCCGTGTCGAATGGCGCCCGAGGCTTGAGGTGGCGCATTGATGGCTGGTGAGTCGACACAGCGGGCGGGGACCGGCGGGCCGGACGCGATCGCCGTCGTCGGCATGGCGTGCCGGCTGCCGCGCGCCGCCGGACCGGCGGAGTTCTGGCGGCTCCTGAGCGAGGGCGTGGACGCGGTCACCGCCGCCCCCGAGGAGCGCTGGCCGGGGGCCGGTCACCGGCGGGGCGGGTTCCTGGAGTCCGTGGACGGCTTCGACGCCGCGTTCTTCGGCATCTCGCCGAACGAGGCCGCGGCCATGGACCCGCACCAGCGCCTCGTCCTGGAGCTGGCCTGGGAGGCGCTGGAGAACGCCCGCGCCGTCCCCACGGGCCTGCGCGGCAGCGCCGCCGGCGTCTTCCTGGGCGCCATCTCGAACGACCACGCCGCGCTCCAGGCCAGGCTCGGCGCGCAGGAGCGCGGCCGGCACGCGTACGTCGGCGCCAACCGGGCCATGATCGCCAACCGGGTGTCCTACTTCCTCGGACTGCGCGGCCCCAGCCTCACCCTCGACACCGGCCAGTCCTCGTCGCTCGTCGCCGTGGAGATGGCCTGCGAGAGCCTGCGCCGGGGCGAGACCGCCCTCGCGCTGGCCGGCGGCGTCAACCTCAACCTCCTCGCCGAGACCACCGACGCCATCGCCGGGCTCGGCGCCCTGTCGCCCGACGGCCGGTGCCACGTCTTCGACGGCCGCGCCAACGGCTACGTGCGGGGCGAGGGCGGCGGGCTGGTCGTCCTCAAGCGGCTGTCCGACGCGCTCACCGCCGGCGACGCCGTGCACGCCGTGATCCTCGGCGGGGCGGTCAACAACGACGGCGGCGGCGAGGGCCTGACCGTGCCCAGCCGGGACGCGCAGGCGGAGGTCATCCGCCTGGCGTGCGCGCGGGCCGGGGTGGACCCCGCCGACGTGCGGTACGTCGAGCTGCACGGCACGGGCACCAAGGTCGGCGACGCGGTGGAGGCCGCGGCGCTCGGCGCCGCCTACGGCGCCGCCCGCCCGGCGGACGAGCCGCTGCTGGTCGGGTCGGCCAAGACCAACATCGGCCACCTGGAGGGCGCGGCGGGGATCGCGGGGCTGCTCAAGGTGGTGCTGGCACTGAAGCACCGGACGGTGCCCGCCAGCCTGCACTTCGAGGCGCCGCCGCCGGAGATCCCGCTGGGAGAGCTGCGGCTGGAGGTGGCGCGGGCACGCCGCGACTGGCCGGGGGACGGGCGGGCGGCGGTGGCGGGGGTCAGCTCGTTCGGCATGGGCGGCACCAACTGCCACCTCCTCCTGACCGAACCCCCGGCCCCCTCCTCACTCCTGCCTTCGACCTCGGGCCCGGCCATCGCCGAACCGTGCGCCCCCACCGCCCCGTCAGGCCCCGACCCCTTCGCCCTCCCGCCCATGCCCACCCAGGGGGCGCCATGGGTCGTTTCGGCGCGTGACGGGGCGGCCCTTCGCGAGCAGGCGCGCCGGCTGCTGCCTCTCGCCGAGGACGCGGCCGTCGCCCCCGATGACGTCGCCCTGAGCCTGGTGGGCAGCCGGGCGATCTTCGAGCGGCGCGCGGTCGTCCTGGCCCCCGACCGGCCCACCCGCCTGGCCGCGCTGCGCGCCCTGGCCGCCGGGCAGCCGCACGACGACGTCGTGGTGGGAACCGCCGCGAACGGCGTGATCGGGAACGCCGCGCGCGGAGACGTGGCCGGGACCGGTTCGAGCGGAGAGATCGCCTTCGTCTTCCCCGGCCAGGGGTCCCAGTGGCCCGGCATGGCCCGCGAGCTCCTGGCCTCCTCGCCCGTCTTCGCCGCGCGCCTGGCCGCGTGCGCCGCCGCCCTGGCTCCCTTCACCGACTTCTCGCTCATGGACGTCCTCCAGGAGACTCCCGGCGCCCCGGGCCTGGAGCGGGTGGACGTGGTACAGCCCGCCCTGTGGGCCGTCATGGTGTCGCTGGCCGAGGTGTGGCGCTCCCACGGCGTCGAGCCCGGCACGGTCATCGGCCACTCCCAGGGCGAGATCGCGGCGGCCACGGTCGCCGGCGCCCTCACCCTGGCCGACGCCGCCCGCGTCGTCGCCCTGCGCAGCCGCGCCATCGCCGGCATCACCGGCCGCGGCGGCATGCTGTCGGTGGCCGCCCCCCTCGACCTCGTGCGGCGGGTGATCGCCGAGGTCGAGGCCCCCGTGTCGGTGGCCGCCGTCAACGGCCCCCGCTCCGTGGTGGTCTCCGGTCCGAGCGACGCGCTCGCCGTGCTCGCCGACCGGCTCTCGGAGCACCGGGCCAGGCTCGTCCCCGTCGACTACGCCTCCCACTCCGCCGAGGTCGAGGAGGTGCGCGACGAGGTGCTCGCGGCCCTGGCCCCGGTACGGCCGGTGAGCGTCGCCACGACCTTCGTCTCCACGCTGACGGGCGAGCCGATGGACACGGCCGGACTCGACGCCGGCTACTGGTACCGCAGCCTGCGCCACCAGGTGCGCTTCGCCCAGGCGGTGGAGGCGGCGCTGGAGGGCGGCTGCTCGCTGTTCGTGGAGTGCAGCCCGCATCCCGTCCTGGTCACCGGCACCGAGGAGACGGCCGAGGCCACCGGGCGGGACGTGGCGGTCACCGGGACCCTGCGGCGCGGCGAGGGCGGGCCGCAGCGGGTGCTGCGGTCGCTGGCGCAGGCGTTCACGCAGGGTGCGCCGGTGGACTGGTCGGGACCGTGCGCCACGCCGGGCGCGCGGCCGGTGGACCTGCCGACGTACCCGTTCCAGCGCGAGCCCTACGGCCCCACCACCGCCCCTCTCCTCCCTGCGACGCGCATCGGCCACGCCGCCTCCTCCGGCGGGCGCGCCGTTCCCGTGGGTGAGGCCGGAGGAGCCGCTGCGGGCGGCGGCGCGGGCGTGTCCCGGGTCGAGGCGCGGGAGCTGGTGCTGGGTGCGGCCGCCCGCGTGCTCGGACACCGCGACCCGGACGGGATCGAGGCGGGCAGGACGTTCAAGGACCTCGGGTTCGACTCGGTGGCGGCGGTGGAGCTGCGCGATCGGCTGCGCGCCGCGACCGGCCTGCGGCTGCCGGCCGGTGTCCTGTTCGACCACCCCACCCCGGAACGCCTCACCGACCACCTGCACGGCCTCCTCGCCCCCACCGGAACGCGCGGAACGGACGGGCCGGACCGGTCCGCCGAGACCGGCCCGGCCCCCGACGCCCTGACCGCGGACGCCCTGACCGCGGACGCTCTGACCGATGACGACCCGGCTGATGACGGGCCGGCCGATGACGAGCTGATCGCCGTGGTCGGGATGGGGTGCCGCTATCCCGGCGGCGTGGCGTCGCCCGACGACCTCTGGCGGCTGGTCAGCAGCGGGACCGACGCCATCGGTGACTTCCCCGCCAACCGCGGATGGGACCTGGGCACCCTGTTCGCCACCGGCTCCGACCGGTCCGGCACCAGTGACACCCGGCAGGGCGGCTTCCTGCACGACGCCGACCGGTTCGACGCCGCGTTCTTCGGCATCAGCCCCCGCGAGGCGCTGGCCATGGACCCGCAACAGCGCCTGCTGCTGGAGGTCTGCTGGGAGACCCTCGAACGCGCCGGCCTGGACCCGGCCGCGCTGCGCGGCTCGGCGACCGGCGTGTTCGTCGGCGCGATGGCCCCCGACTACGGCCCTCGCCTGGACCAGCCCGACAGCGCCGCCGAGGGGCACCTGCTGACCGGCACCGCGCTCAGCGTGGTCTCCGGCCGCATCTCGTACCTGCTGGGCCTGCGCGGCCCGGCCATGACGACCGACACCGCGTGCTCCTCCTCCCTCGTCTCGATCGTCCTCGCGGTGCAGGCGCTGCGGCGCGGCGACTGCGCGCTGGCGCTGGCCGGCGGGGCGACGGTGATGTCGCGGCCGGGGATGTTCGTGGAGTTCAGCAGGCAGGGCGGCCTCTCGCCCGACGGCCGGTGCAAGGCGTTCTCGGCCGCGGCCGACGGCACCGGCTGGGCCGAGGGCGCGGGGATGCTGCTGCTGGAACGGCTGTCCGACGCCCGCCGCCTCGGGCACCCGGTCCTGGCCGTGATCAGGGGCGGCGCGGTCAACCAGGACGGCGCCAGCAACGGCCTGACCGCCCCGAACGGCCAGGCGCAGCAGGACGTCATCCGCCTCGCGCTGGCCGACGCCCGCCTGTCCGCGGCCGACGTGGACGTGGTCGAGGCGCACGGCACCGGCACCAGGCTGGGCGACTCCATCGAGGCCGAGTCGCTGATCGCCGCGTACGGCTCCGCCCGCGAGGGACGCCAGGCGAGCGGTCCCGTCTGGCTGGGGTCGTTGAAGTCGAACATCGGGCACACCCAGGCCGCGGCCGGCGTCGGCGGCGTGATCAAGATGGTCAAGGCGCTGGAGCACCGGACGCTGCCGCGCACCCTGCACGTGGACGAGCCGACCCCGCACGTGGACTGGGACGCCTCCGGGGTGCGGCTGCTGGCCGAGCCCGTCGAGCTGCCGGACGGGCCGCGACCGGTACGCGCAGGCGTGTCCAGCTTCGGCATCAGCGGCACGAACGCGCACCTCATCCTGGAGAGCGTCCCCGGCGCCGGGGACTCCGGCGCCCCCGCCGGCGGCGACCCGCTGGTGTGGGCGTTCTCGGCGAAGAGCGAGGCCGCGCTGCGGGCGCAGGCCGTACGGCTGCGCGGCCACGCGGCGAGCCTCGCCGGGGAGGAGCTGGGCGCGGCCGGAAGGGCGCTGGCGCGGAGGGCCGGGTTCGCGCACCGCGCCGTGGTCGTCGCCCGGGACCGTGACGAGCTGCTCGCCGCCCTGGACGCCCTCGCCGCCGACGCCCCGCACGCCGCGCTCACCACCGGAACGGCCCTCGACGACCCCCGCCCCGTGTTCGTCTTCCCCGGTCAGGGCTCCCAGTGGGCCGGCATGGCCGTGGACCTGCTCGACGCCGACCCCCGCTTCCGCGAGCGGCTGGAGCGCTGCGACCGGGCGCTGGCCGCGTACAGCGGCTGGTCCGTCGTGGACGTGCTGCGGGGCGCGGACGGCGCGCACCCGCTGGAAGGGGCGGACGTCATCCAGCCCGTGCTGTTCGCCGTCATGGTGTCGCTGGCCGGGCTGTGGCGCTCGCTCGGCGTGGACCCCGCCGCCGTGCTCGGCCACTCCCAGGGCGAGATCACCGCGGCGTGCGTCGCCGGCGTGCTGTCCCTGGAGGAGGCCGCCCGGGTGGTCGTGCTGCGCAGCCGCGCGCTCGTCCGGCTCGGCGACCGCGGGGGCATGGTGGCCGTCTCGCTGCCGGCCGAGCGGGCCGCGGAGCTGCTGGAGCCGTGGAGCGGCCGGCTGTGGCCCGCCGTCCACAGCGGTCCGGCCAGCTCGGTGGTCGCCGGTGACGCGGACGCGGTGGAGGAGCTCATCGCCGCCTGCCCCGACGGCGTGCGGATGCGCCGCGTCGCGGTCGGGTACGCCGCCCACACCCCGCACATCGAGGAGCTGCGCGAGGAGCTGCTGACCACGCTCGCGGACGTGCGTCCCGGCCCGGCCGACACGGCCTTCTGCTCCTCGTACGCCGGTGACTTCCTCGACACGGAGACCCTGACCGCCGAGTACTGGTTCACCAGCCTGCGCAACCCCGTGCTGTTCCGGCAGGCCGTCGAGAGGGTCGCCGGGTCGGGCACGACCCTGTTCGTCGAGGCCAGCCCGCATCCGACGCTGATCGGCCACATCGAGGACACCCTGGCGGCGGCCGGGCTGCCCGGCGGCGCCACCGGCACGCTGCGGCGCGGCGACGGCGGCAGGCAGCGGCTGCTGCGGGCGCTCGGCCAGGCGTGGGTGCTCGGCGCGAGCCTCGACTGGACGGCCGCCCTCGGGCCGGCGTCCCGCCACGACGCGGGACTGCCGACCTACCCGTTCGAGCGCCAGAGGTTCTGGCTCGACCCCGGCCCCGCCGGTGACTCCCCGGCCTCCCGCCACCCGTTGCTGGGCACGGCCGTGCCGCTGGCGGCCGACGACGGCTTCCTGCTGGCGGGCCGGCTGTCGCGGGCCGCCGTCCCGTGGCTGTCCGACCATGCCGTGGACGGGGCGGTGCTGCTTCCGGGCACCGCGTTCGTCGAGCTGGCGCTGGAGGCCGCCGCCACGGCCGGGTGCGACACGGTCGAGGACCTGACGCTGGAGGCGCCGCTGTACCTGCCGGAGACGGGCACCGTTCACGCGCAGGTCGCCGTGGGCGGGCCCGACGCGGAGGGGCGGCGCACGCTCGCCGTCCACGCCCGCCCGGCGGACGACCCGGACGCGCCCTGGACGCGCCACGCCACCGGCCTCCTCACCCCGGCCACCCCGGCCCTGCCGGCCTCGGCGGCGGCCTGGCCGCCGCCCGGCGCCGAGCCGGTGGATTTCGACGACCTGTACGGCCGGCTCGCCGGGCGCGGCTACGACTACGGGCCCGCGTTCCAGGGGCTGCGCGCCGCCTGGCGCGGGGACGGCGTCGCGTACGTCGAGGTGGAGCTGCCCGAGGCGGTGCGCGACGACGCGGAGCGCTACACCCTGCACCCCGCCCTCCTGGACGCCGCCCTGCACCTGGTGGTGCTGGAGCGGGCGGGGGACCCGGCGACCGTGCTGCTGCCGTTCTCCTGGAGCGGGGTGCGGGTGGGCGCCGGGGGCGCGAGCACGCTGCGCGTCCGCATCACCGACGGCGACGGCGACACGATCTCCCTGGCCGCCCACGACGCGGCCGGGCGACCGGTCGGCGAGGCCGCCGGCCTGGCGCTGCGCCGGGTGCCCCGCACCGGCGACGCCGCCCGCACGGGGAACGGCGCCGCCTCCTACGCCCTCGACTGGACGCCCGTGCCGGTCACCCCCGCGGACCCGGCCGGGCAGCGGTGGGCCGTCGTCGGCTTCGACGATCTGGCCGACGAGATCGACGCCGAGCTGGCGGCGGCCGGGATCGGCGCACCCCGCTACTACGACCTGGCCTCCGTGGCCGACATGAGCACGGGGGAGATCCCCGGCCTGGTGCTCGCCCCCTGCCGGGGCGACGCCGCCGACCTGCCGTACTCCGCGCACGACACCCTGCACCAGGCGTTGGACCTGGTGCAGAGCTGGCTCGGCGACGAGCGGTTCGCCGGGTCGCGGCTGGTGTTCGTCACCCGGCCCGGCGACGCGGCGGGGGCCGCGGTGTGGGGGCTGGTGCGGTCGGCGCAGTCGGAGCATCCGGGACGGTTCGCGCTGGCGGAGCTGCCGGAGGGCTTCTCCGCGTGGGACGCGCTGGCGGGCGGGATCGCGGCGGGCGAGACGCAGCTCGCCGCGGGCGAGGACGGCCTGCTGGCGCCCCGCCTGGTCCGCCGCGTCCCGGCCCCCGCCTCTCCGGAGGAGCGGGACGGCTGTGTGCTCGTGACCGGGGGCACCGGAGGGCTGGGCGCGCTGGTGGCGCGGCGGCTGGTGGAGCGGCACGGCGTGCGCGAGCTGGTCCTGGCCTCCCGCCGCGGCCCGGACGCCCCCGGAGCCGGAGCTCTGGCGGCCGAGCTCGCCGGGCTGGGCGCGAGCGCCGAGGTGGTGGCCTGCGACGTGTCCGACCGGCGCGCGCTGGCCGCCCTGCTGGAGCGGCTCCCGTCCCTGACGGGAGTGGTCCACACCGCCGGGGTGCTGGATGACGCGGTCGTCGAGGGCCTGTCGGCGCAGCGGCTCGACGCCGCCCTGGCTCCGAAGGCGGACGCCGCCTGGCACCTGCACGAGCTGACCCGTGACCTGCCGCTGACGTCGTTCGTGCTGTTCTCGTCCGTGGCCGGCCTGCTCGGCAACCCCGGGCAGGGCAACTACGCCGCCGCCAACGCCTTCCTCGACGCGCTCGCGCGGCACCGGCGCGACCTCGGCCTGCCCGCCGTGTCCATCGCCTGGGGGCTGTGGGACACCGGCGCCGACGGCATGGCGGGCGGTCTCGGCGGCGCCGACGTGGCCCGCCTGGCGCGGGGCGGCATCGCGCCGCTGACCGTCGAGGAGGGCCTGGACCTGTTCGACCTGGCGCTGCCGGGCCGGGCCGATCCGCTGCTCGTGGCGGCCCGGTGGGACCGGGCGGGGCTGCGCGACCGGGCCGAGGCCGGCGATCTGCCGCCCGTGCTGCGCGGGCTGGTCCGCGCGTCCCGCCGTGCCGTCCCGAGCGCGGCGTCCGCGCGGCCGGCCACGCTGCCGGGCACGGCCGGGCAGGGGCTCGGCGAGCGCCTGGCCACGCTGACCGAGCCGGAGGCCCACGCCCACCTGACCGCGCTGGTCCGCTCGCACGTCGCCACCGTCCTCGCGCACAGCAGCCCCGAGCAGGTGGACGTGGACCGCGCGTTCAACGAGCTGGGGTTCGACTCGCTGACCGCCGTGGAGCTGCGCAACCGGCTCAACGCCGAGACCGCCCTGCGGCTGCCGGCGACCCTCGTCTTCGACCACCCGACCGTCACCGCGCTCGCCGGCTACCTCTACCGCACCCTCGCGCCCGACACCCCGTCCCCCGAGGACGCCCTGCGAACGGCGGTGGACCAGGCCGAGTCGGTGCTGCTGGCCGCCAACGGCGGGGCGGACGCGCTGCGCGGCCAGCTCGTCGCCATCCTGCAGAGCGCGCTCGGCCGCATCGGGACCGCCCCCGCCGCCGCGCCGGCCGCCACGCCGAGCCGGCCCGGCGGGGCCGCCGAGGAGATCGTCACCGCCTCCGACGAGGAGATCTTCGCCTTGATCGACAACCGGGCCATGACGGCCCCCCTGAAGCCCGCGGTGGAAAGGCCTGGCCATGGCGAGTGAGGACAAGCTCCGCGCGTACCTGAAGCGCGTCACCGTCGAGCTGGCGGAGACGCGGCGGCGCCTGGCCGAGGACGCCGGCCGCCGGCACGAGCCGGTGGCGATCGTGGGCATGGCGTGCCGGTACCCCGGCGGCGTCTCCGGCCCCGACGAGTTGTGGGAGCTGGTGGCCTCCGGACGTGACGCGATCAGCGAGTTCCCCGCCGACCGCGGCTGGGACACGGACCTGTTCGACCCCGACCCGGAGGCGCTCGGCAAGTCGTACACGCGGCACGGGGGGTTCCTGGAGGGGGCGGCCGACTTCGACGCCGCGTTCTTCGGGATGAGCCCGCGCAGCGCGCTCGGCACCGACCCGCAGCACCGGCTGTTCCTGGAGTCGTGCTGGGAGGCGCTGGAGCACGCCGGGATCGACCCGTCGACACTGCGCGGCAGCCGCACCGGCGTCTACGCGGGCAACATGTACAACGACTACTCCTCGCGCTTCGTGCACGGCTCGATCCCCACCTCGGTCGAGGGCACGCTGCTGTCCTCCAGCACGCCGAGCGTCATGTCGGGCCGCGTGTCGTACACGCTGGGCCTGGAGGGCCCGTCGCTGACCGTCGACACGGCCTGCTCGTCGTCGCTGGTCACCCTGCACCTGGCCGTGCGGGCGCTGCGCCAGGAGGAGTGCTCGCTGGCGCTGGCCGGCGGGGTCACGCTGCTGGTCTCGCCGGACGCGTTCGTGGAGTTCTGCCGGCAGCGGGCGCTGTCGCCGGACGGGCGCTGCAAGTCGTTCTCCTCGACCGCCGACGGGGCCGCCTGGTCGGAGGGCGCCGGCGTCCTCGTCCTGGAGCGGCTGTCCGACGCACGCCGCAACGGCCACCGCGTCCTCGCGGTGATCCGCGGCTCGGCCGTCAACCAGGACGGCGCCAGCAACGGCATGACGGCGCCCAGCGGACCGGCCCAGGAGCGGGTCATCGAGCAGGCGCTCGCCGACGCCCTCCTCGACACCCGGGACGTGGACGTCGTGGAGGCGCACGGCACGGGCACGACGCTGGGCGACCCGATCGAGGCGCAGGCGCTGCTCGCCACGTACGGCCGGGCCCGCGCCGCGGACCGGCCGCTCTGGCTCGGATCGGTCAAGTCGAACATCGGCCACACCCAGGCCGCCGCGGGTGTGGCCGGGGTCATCAAGATGGTCAAGGCCCTCGAACACCGCCTGCTGCCGCCCACCCTGCACGTCGAGGAGCCGACCCCGCACGTCGACTGGAAGTCCGGCGGGGTGCGCGTCCTCACCGAGGCGGTCGAGCTGCCCGCCGACGGGCCGGTGCGGGCGGGCGTCTCCAGCTTCGGCGTCAGCGGCACGAACGCGCACGTCATCCTGGAGAGCGCGCCCGAGTCCCGCCCCGCGGAGGAGACCCCCGGCCCGGACGGGCCGATCGTGTGGGCGTTCTCCGCCAAGTCCGTCGCGGCGCTGCGGGCCCAGGCCGGCCGGCTGCGCGAGCACGCCAGCCGCGTCACCGGCGCGGAGGTGGCCGCGACCGCCCGGGCGCTGGCGAGCCGGGCCCGGTTCCCGCACCGCGCCGTGGTCGTCGCCGCGAACCGGGAGGAGCTGGCCGAGGCCCTGGAGGCCGTCGCCGCCGGCGCTCCGCACGCCGCCGCCGTGACGGGGGAGGCGCTCGCCGAGCCGCGCCCGGTGTTCCTCTTCCCCGGCCAGGGCACGCAGTGGGCCGGCATGGCCGTGGACCTGCTCGACTCCAGCGACGTGTTCCGGGCCCGCCTGCGCGAGTGCGACGCCGCGCTGCGGCCGTACACCGGCTGGGCGGCCGAGGACGTGCTGCGCGGCACCGGCGGCGCGCCCGAGCTGGAGGGGACCGACGTCATCCAGCCGGTGCTGTTCGCCGTCATGGTGTCGCTGGCCGCCCTGTGGCGCTCGTACGGCGTCCATCCCGGCGCCGTCGTGGGCCACTCGCAGGGCGAGATCGCGGCGGCCTGCGTCGCGGGCGCCCTCTCGCTGGAGGACGCGGCCAAGGTCGTCGCGCTGCGCAGCCGCTCCCTGATCGGGCTCAGCGGCACCGGCGGGATGCTCGCCGTCGCGCTGCCCGCCGTGCGGGCCGAGGAGCGGATCGCGCCGTGGGCCGGCCGGCTGTGGGTGGCCGTGCACAGTGGCCCCGCCGGGTGCGTGATCGCGGGCGAGGACGGCGCGCTGGACGAGTTCGCCGCCGTCTGCGGGGACACCGTGCGGGTGCGCCGCATCGCGGTGGACTACGCCTCGCACACCCCGCACGTGGAGGCGCTCCGCGACGAGCTGCTGGCCGCGCTCGACGGCGTCCTGCCGCGGCCGACCGAGACGGTCTTCTGCTCCTCGCTGGCCGGCGCGGTCGTCGAGCCCGCCCGCCTGACGACCCGCTACTGGTACGACAACCTGCGCAACCCCGTGCTGTTCGAGGAGGCGATCAGGGCGTTCACCGGGACGCCGCTGTTCGTCGAGGTCAGCCCGCACCCCGTGCTCGGCGGCGACACCGGCGACATCTGCGACGACGCCGGGGTCACCGCGGGCGTGTGCGCGAGCCTGCGCCGCGGCGCGGGCGACTGGAGCCGCTTCCTCGCCGCGCTCGCCCAGGCGTGGGTGCTCGGCGCCGACGTCGCCTGGTCCGACGCGCTCGGGCCCGCGCCGCACCCCCGCGTCGACCCGCCCACCTACCCGTTCGAGCGGCGCCGGTTCTGGCTCGGCGACCGCGAGCGCGTCGGCCGGCCCGCCGGCGCGGGCATCGACGACGCCCGGCACCCGCTGCTCACGGCGGTCGTCCCGGTGGCCGGCGACGGTTACGTCCTGACCGGGCAGCTCTCGCTCAAGGGCGCCCCCTGGCTGGCCGACCACGCCGTCCAGGGCGGCGTGCTGCTGCCGGGCGCTGCCTTCGTCGAGCTGGCGCTGGAGGGCGGCGTCCACGCCGGCTCGCCCGTGCTGGAGGAGCTGGTCATCGAGGCGCCCCTGTACCTGCCCGACGCCGGGGCCGTCACCGTCCAGGTCACCGTGGAACGTCCCGGCGCCGACGGCCGCCGCGCCGTCGGCGTGTTCTCCCGCTCCCCTGACTCCTCGGAGGGCTGGCGGCGGCACGCCTCGGGCGTGCTCGCCGACTCCGCCCCCGCCGAGGACGCCGCTTCGTGGGCGGTGGCGTGGCCGCCCGCGGACGCGGTGGCGGTGGAGGTGGAGGGTGGTTATGAGCGGTTGGTGGAGCGGGGGTACGAGTACGGTCCGGCGTTCCAGGGGTTGCGGGCGTTGTGGCGGCGCGGGGACGAGCTGTTCGCGGAGGTCGTGGCTCCGGAGGGGGTCGAGGTCGCCGGGTACGGCATCCACCCGGCGCTCCTGGACGCCGCCTTCCACCCGGTCGTGCTGGCCGGCGGCGACGGCGACGAGCTGCGGCTGCCGTTCGCCTTCAGCGGGGTGCGGCTGCACGCCGGCGAGGCGTCGGCGCTCCGGGTCCGGGTGTCCGGGACCGGGTCGGGGCCGGGGTCCTTGTCCGGGGACGACGTGGTCGTCGAGGCCGCGGACCCGGCGGGCGACCGGGTGCTCTCCATCGGCGGGTTACGCGTCCGCGCCGCCGCTCCCCGGTCCGTCGCCCCGTCCGCTCCGTCCTCGTACGGGGTGGAGTGGGTGGAGGCTCCGGCGGCCGGCGCCCTGGGCGGGGTGCCCTCGGTGGTGTGGTGCGTGCCGGAGGGGCCGGACGTGCCGTCGTCGGTGCGGGCGCTGACGGGGCGGGTGCTGGAGGCGGTGGCCGCGGCTCCGGCCGATGACGTGGTGGTGTTCGCGACCCGGCCCGGTGACCTGGCGGCCGGGGCGGTGCACGGGCTGGTGCGGTCGGCGCAGTCGGAGCAGCCCGGCCGGTTCGTGCTGGCGGAGGTGGAGGACGGCTTCTCCGACTGGGCCCGGCTGGTGGCCCTCGGGGAGCCGCAGGTACGGGTGGCCGGGGGCAAGCTCCTCGTGCCGCGCCTGGCCCGCCGCCCTTCCCGGCCGTCCTCCTCTCCCGTGTCGGGGGAGGTGTCCGGGACGGTGCTGGTCACCGGCGGCACCGGCGGGCTGGGCGCGCTGGTGGCGCGGCGGCTGGTGGAGCGGCACGGCGTACGGGACCTGGTGCTCGTCTCGCGCCGCGGGCCCGAGGCTCCGGGGGCCGGCGCGCTGGCGGCCGAGCTGTCCGGGCTCGGCGCGTCGGTGCGGGTCGCGGCCTGTGACGTGGCCGACCGGGCGGCGCTGGCCGCCCTGCTGGCCGAGGTGCCGTCGCTCGCGGGGGTCGTCCACACGGCCGGCGTCCTGGACGACGCGGTCGTCGAAGGACTGACGCCGGAACGGATGGCCACCGTGCTGGCGCCCAAGGCGGACGCCGCCTGGCACCTGCACGAGCTG
The DNA here is from genome assembly GCF_040605905.1 of Nonomuraea sp. NPDC005501. Taxonomy (NCBI): domain Bacteria; kingdom Bacillati; phylum Actinomycetota; class Actinomycetes; order Streptosporangiales; family Streptosporangiaceae; genus Nonomuraea; species Nonomuraea sp. NPDC005501. The sequence continues at coordinate 59,690 of NZ_JBEXDT010000019.1, forward strand.
ACCCTCGACCGGCCCCTGTCGGTCTTCGCGCTGTTCTCGTCCCTGGCCGGGGTGCTCGGCAACGCGGGCCAGGGCAACTACGCGGCGGCCAACGCCTTCCTGGACGCCCTGGCCGGGCACCGGCACGCGCTGGGCCTGCCGGCCGTGTCCGTCGCCTGGGGACTCTGGGACACCGACTCCGGGATGACCGGCGGGCTGACCGGAGCCGACCACGCCCGGCTGGCCAGGGCCGGCATCGCCCCGCTGAGCGTGGAGCAGGGCCTGGAGCTGTTCGACGGCGCTCTGACCGGCGCCGAGCCGCAGGTGGTGGCCGCCCGCTGGGACAACGCCGGGCTGCGGGCCCGCGCCGAGGCGGGCGACCTGCCGGCCCTGCTGCGCGGCCTCGTACGGGCGCCCCGCCGTACCGCGGGGAACGCCGGAGCCGCCGGTGGAGCCGGACCCGCGGCGCTCACCCAGCGCCTGGCGGACCTGCCCCGCACCGACGCCCAGCGGATGCTCACCGACACCGTACGCGCCCACGTGGCGGCCGTCCTGGCGCACGGCAGCGCCGAGCACATCGAGGTCGACCGGGCCTTCAACCAGCTCGGCTTCGACTCCCTGACCGCCGTCGAGCTGCGCAACCGGCTCAACGCCGACACCGGCCTGCGCCTGCCGGCGACCCTCGTCTTCGACCACCCGACGGTCAACTCCCTGGCCGACTACCTCTTCCGCACCCTCGCGCCCCCGTCCCCGTCGCCGGAGGACACGCTGCGCGCCGTCCTCGACCGGGTCGAGGACATGATCGCCGCGGCGAACGGCGAGGGTGACGCCCTGCGCGACCGGTTCGTGTCGCTCCTGCAGAGCACCCTCGACCGGCTCGGCCCCGGCCCCGACGGCGTCGCGGACGTCGCCGACAAGATCGACTCAGCTTCCGACGAAGAGATCTTCGCCCTCATCGACAACGAACTGTGACCCATGAAGCCCACGACCGGAAAGGCTCGCCCGATGGGGACCGAGGACAAGCTCCGCGCCTACCTCAAGCGCGCCACCGTCGAACTCGCCCAGGCCCGCCACCGCCTCACCGAGGCCGAGGAGCGCCGCCACGAACCCATCGCCGTCATCGGCATGGCCTGCCGCTACCCCGGCGGTGACACGGTCGAGGACTTCTGGCGCCTCCTGCGCGACAGCAGGAACGTCGTCCGCGAGGTGCCGCCCTCCCGCTGGGACGTCGACGACTACTACGACCCCGAGCCGGGCGTGCCGGGCGCCATGTACACCAGGTACGGGGCATGGCTGGACGACGTCTCGGGGTGGGACGCCGAGTTCTTCGGCCTGTCGCCGCGCGAGGCGCTCCGCATGGACCCGCACCAGCGGCTGCTGCTGGAGCTGGCCTGGGAGGGCCTGGAGAACTCCGGCATCTCGCCGTCCCGGCTGGCGGGCAGCCGCACCGGCGTGATGGTCGGCTACATGGACACCCTCCAGTACGGCCGGCTGCAGATGGAGCGGCAGGGTCCCGACGCCGTCTCGGACCCGTACCTGGGGCAGGGCGCGGTGTCGAGCGTGGCGGCCGGGCGGATCGCCTACCAGCTCGACCTGATCGGCCCCACGATGACGATCGACACGGCCTGCTCCTCGTCGCTCATCGCGGTCCACCTGGCCATGGAGAGCCTGCGCAGAGGCGAGTGCGACCTCGCCATCGCGGCGGGCGCGTCGCTGACCCTGCACCCCACCACGTTCGTGCAGGCGTGCGCGGGCCTGATGATGAGCGCCGACGGGCGGTGCAAGACGTTCGACGAGGGGGCCGACGGCTACGTCATGGGCGAGGGCGGCGGCCTGGTCGTGCTGGAGCCGCTGTCGAAGGCGCTCGCCAACGGCCGCCGCGTCCGCGCCGTCCTGCGCGGCTCGGCGGTCAACCAGGACGGCCGCAGCAACGGGCTGACCGCGCCCAGCCGCCGCGCGCAGGCCGACGTCATCGGCCGGGCGCTCGCGGCGGCCCGCGTCGCCCCCGACGACATCGACTACGTCGAGGCGCACGGCTCCGGCACCCACCTCGGGGACGCCATCGAGCTGTCCGCCCTGCACGACGTCTTCGGCGGGCGCGGACCCGACCGGCCGCTCCGGGTCGGCGCCGTCAAGACCAACATCGGTCACACCCAGGCCGCCGCGGGCATCGCCGGCCTCATCAAGACGGCACTCATCCTGGAGAACGGGCTCATCCCGCCGAACCTCCACCTGACCACCCCGGCGACGGCCATCCCCGAGGACGGCAGCGTCCGGCCGGTCGACGATGCCGTGCCGCTGCCCCGCCAGGACCGGCCCCGGCTCGCGGGCGTCAGCTCCTTCGGCCTGTCGGGCACGAACGCCCACGTGATCGTGGAGGCGGCCCCGGAGCCCGCCACGCCCGACCCGGCGGTCCCCGCCGGCGCCGGACCGGTCTCCGCGTACGTGCTGCCGGTGTCGGCGGCCGGTCAGGAGGCGCTGCGCGAGCAGGCCGACCGGCTCGCCACGTGGCTCGGCGAGCGTCCCGGGACGCCGCTCGCCGACCTCGCCCGCACCCTCCAGGCCGGGCGCGCCGAGCTGGACCACCGCCGCGCCGTCCTCTGCTCCGACCCCGGCGACGCGGTGGAGCGCCTGCGCGCCATCGCCCGTCCGGAGGGCCGTCAGGACGGCGGGCAGGACGGCGGGCACCGGGTGAAGGGCCGCCCGCGGGTCGCGTTCCTCCTCCAGGGGGTCGGCGACCAGTACGCGGGCCTGGGCAGGGAGCTGTACGCCAGGGAGCCCGTGTACGCCCAGGCCGTGGACGCCTGCGTCGAGCTGGTGTCCCGGCGCTCCGGGGTGGACCTGCGCCCCCTGTTCTTCCCCGAGGGCGACACCGGCCCCGCGCCCGCGGGCGACGACCTGGCCGCCCTGCTCGGCCGCCGCCCCGCGCCCGGCGACACGTCCACCGGACACGACCCGCTGGACCAGGCCGCCATCGCCCACCCGTTCCTGTTCACCGTCGAGTACGCGCTGGCCAGACTGCTCCAGCACTGGGGCGTCACCCCGGACGTGCTCGTCGGCTACAGCCTCGGCGAGTACGTGGCCGCCTGCCTGGCCGGCGTCTTCACCCTGGAGGACGCGCTGCACGTGGTCGTCGAGCGCGCCCACCTGATCAGCGCGGTGCCCGCCGGCCGCATGGTCGCGGTCGCCGCCCCGGAGGAGCGCGTCACCGCCGCGCTGACCGGCGCGGGGATCGAGGTGGACGTCGCGGCCCGCAACGGCCCCGCGATGACCGTGCTCAGCGGCCTGCCCGCCGACATCGAGGCCGCCACGGCCGCGCTGACGGGAGCCGGCATCGCGTGCCGCCCGCTGCGCTCGGCCCACGCCTTCCACTCGGCGCTGCTCCAGCCCGCCCGCGAGAAGCTCGCCGCGGTGCTGGAGTCGGTGCCGCGCCGGGCGCCCGCCGTCACCATCGTCTCCAACCTCACCGGCCGGCCGCTCACCGCCGAGCAGGCCACCAGCACCTCGTACTGGGCCGACCAGCTCGTCGGCACGGTCCGCTTCGCGGACGGCGTGCGGCACTGCGTGGGTCAGGACGTGGCGGCGTTCGTGGAGCTCGGGCCGGGGCAGACCCTCGGCGGTCTGGTACGGCAGAACCTCACCGGCGGGCCGGCCCCCGCCGTCCTCGGCACGCTGCCGCCCCGCTGGACCGCGGGGGAGCGCCGCGACGCGCACCAGGAGCTGCTGGCCGCCTGCGCTGCGCTGTGGGAGCTGGGCGTGCCCGTCGCCTGGGACCTCACCCGGCCCGGCGACGGCCAGGTGCTCGGCCTGCCGACGTACCCGTTCCAGCGCACCCGCTTCTGGCCGGACGCCGACCCGGACCTCGGCTCCGGCTTCGGCCCCGACCTCAGGCCCCGCCGCGCTTCCGGGGCCGGTATCGGGCCGCGCCGACCGGGGAGCGCCGGCTCCATCACGGCGGCCGTCGGACCGCGCCGGCCGGACGGCGCCGGTGCCCCCGAGGCGGCGGGCGCGATCCCGGCCGGCGAGCCGGACGGGGACTTCGTGTTCGTCCCGGCCTGGCGGCAGGACCCGGCCCGCGCGCCGCTTCCGGGGTCCGTGCGGCTGCCCGGCCCGCTCGTGGTCTTCGCCGACCCCGGCGGCGCCGGCACCGCCCTGGCCGACCTGGCCGAGGCGGCGGGAACGCCCGTCGTCGAGGTGGTCGCCGCCCCGCCCGGCTCCGGGACGACCGGGCCGCTACGAGAAGGGCGCCGCCTGACCATCGACCCGGCCGCGCCCGAGCACCACGCCGAGGTCTTCACCGGTCTCGGCGACGGGCCCGTCCACGTGGCGTACCTGTGGGGACTCGGCGACGGCCCCGCCCCGTCGGACGCCTCCGAAACAGCTCCGGCGGCGTTCGCCGGGGACGCGGAGCTGCGCGCCGCCGTCGAGCACGGCTTCACCGGGCTCCTCCTGGCCGTCCAGGCACTCGGCGACCTGCCCGCCCGCCAGGGCGTACGGCTGCTGACCGTCACCAGCGGCGCCACCGAGATCGTCGGCCGGGACGCGCCGGCTCCCCACCAGGCGCTCGCCCACGGGCTCGGCCGCGCGGTGCGGCACGAGTACCCGGGCCTGACCTGGAGCGGCGTCGACCTCGACCCGGAGTCCGGCGGCCTGGTAACGGCACGGCCGGCCCACGAGCCCGCCACCGGGCCGGTCTCCGGACCGACGACCGGACCGACGACCGGGCCGACGACCGGGCCGATGTCCGAGCCGGCCACCGTGCTGCTGGCGGAGCTGACGGCCGCGCCGCCCGACGGCGCCGACCCCGACGCCCGCGACGCGCTCACGGGATGGCGGCGCGGCCGCCGCTGGATCCGCGCATGGGCCCAGGTCCCGGACAACACGGCCGAAGCCGTGTGGCGGCCCGACGGCGCCTACCTCATCACCGGTGGCACGCGCGGACTCGGCATGGCGCTCGCGAAGCACCTCGTCCGCGCCGGCGTGCGCCGCCTCGCCCTCGTCGGCCGCACCCCCATCCCCACGGACACCGCGCCCGGCACCCCCACGCGAGCCGCGACCGGCGAGACCGACGCCCGGGTGGCCGCGACCCTCCGGGACGTGGCCGAGCTGCAGGCCGCCGGGGCCGAGGTGCTGCTGCTCGCCGCCGACACCGGCGTCCCCGACCAGTTGCGCGACGCCCTGCGACGGGCCCGCGAGCGGTTCGGCCGGCTGCACGGCGTCGTCCACGCCGCCGGCCTCCCCGCGGGCGGCCTGACCCAGCGCCGCACGGTCGCCGACGCCACCGCGGTGCTCGCCCCCAAGGTCCTCGCCATGGGCCCGCTCGCCGAGCTGGTCGGCGAGGGCACACCCGCCGGCGAGCAGCCCGAGCTGCTGGTCCTCTACTCCTCCGCCGTCACGGCGTTCGGCGGCATCGGCGAGGCCGACTACTGCGCCGCCAACACCGTCCTCGACGCGTACGGCCAGGCGCTGGCCGCCACCGCCCCCTCGACCAGGGTCGTGTCGGTGGCCTGGGGCCCGTGGCGGCACGACGTGTGGCAGGCCGAGGGGCTGAAGACGACCGGCGGCCTGGCCGAGCGGGTGGCCGCCTACCGCGACGCCCACGGCTTCCCCGACGAGGCCGGGTGCGCGCTGCTCGACCGCATCCTGGCCGGCGGCCACGGCGGCGTCATGGCCGTACGGCAGCCGCTGCGCGAGGTCCTGAACGCCTGGTCGAGCATGCTCGACCTGGACGACCTCGTCGGCGCGGCGGTGGCGGCCGGGCCGAAGGGGGAGCGGTTCCCGCGCCCCGGGCTGCGCGCCGACTACGCGCCGCCCCGGACCGACGCCGAGGCCAGGATGGCCGATCTGTGGGGCGCCTACCTCGGCATCGACGGCGTCGGCGTCCACGACCCGTTCTTCGACCTCGGCGGCAACTCCCTGGTCGGCATGGCCATGGTGCTCGCCATCGAGAAGGAGCTCGGCCGGCCGGTGCCGCCCGCGCTGCTGTTCGAGCACGCGACCGTCGCGGAGTTCACGGCGGCGCTCGGAGCGGCGGAGAACGGCGGCGCGACCGGCCAGGAGGCGCTGGCCGGCAGTTCGGCACGGGGGGAACGGCGGCGCAGGGCCCGTTCCGGCAAACGGAGATGAGCGCGGGAGGCGAGCCCGTGGACCAGCGGCCCCCGACGCGGCCCGACAGCAGGCCCGACACGAGGACGGTAGACGTGATCGACGACATCGACGAGATCGACGGCGAAGGCTCCGGGACCGACATCGCGATCGTCGGCATGTCCGGGCGCTTCCCCGGGGCGTCCGACGTGGCCGAGCTGTGGTCCGCGATCCGGTCCGGCGCGTCCGGCGTCACCCGGTTCACCGACGCGGAGCTGCGCGCCGCCGGGGTCCCGGAGGAGCTGATCACCGACCCGTCGTACGTGAAGGCGAGCCCGGTGATCGACGGCGTCGAGATGTTCGACGCCGGCTTCTTCGGGATCGGCCCGAAGGAGGCGCAGATCCTCGACCCGCAGCACCGGCTGTTCCTGGAGCACGGGTGGACCGCGCTGGAGGACGCCGGCTGCGATCCCACGAGGTTCGACGGGGCCATCGGCGTGTTCGGCGGGTGCGCGCACAGCTCGTACATGCAGAACAACCTGCTGCCGAGCGGCGTCGGCGCCGTCATGGGCGACCTCGCGGTCGGGCTGGCCAACGACAAGGACTCCCTCACCACCCGCGTCGCGCACACGCTCGGGCTGTCCGGCCCCAGCTACGGCGTGCAGAGCTACTGCTCGACGTCGCTGGTCGCGGTGTGCGCCGCCGCCACCAGCCTGGCGGCCTTCGAGTGCGACCTGGCCCTGGCCGGCGGCGTCGCGGTGAACGTTCCGCACCGCGTCGGCTACCTCTACCAGCAGGGCGGCATCGCCCCGCCCGACGGCGAGTGCCGCGCGTTCGACGCGGCCGGGATGGGCGCGCCCCTCGGCAGCGGCGTCGGCGTGGTCGCGCTGCGGCGGCTGGAGGACGCGCTCGCCGACGGCGACCAGATCTACGCCGTGCTGCGCGGCTGGGCGGTCAACAACGACGCCGGCCGCAAGGCCGGTTTCACCGCCCCCGGCGTGCAGGGGCAGGCCGCGGTCATGGCGGAGGCCCTGGCGAGCGCGGGGCTGACGCCCGCCGACATCGACTACGTCGAGGCGCACGGCACCGGCACCGCCCTGGGCGACGCGGCCGAGCTGGCGGCGCTGCAGCAGGTGTTCCAGGACGAGTCGGTGCTCATCGGCTCCGTCAAGACGAACCTCGGCCACCTCGACCGCGCCGCCGGCGTCACCAACCTCATCAAGGTCGCCCTCTCCCTGCGCCACGACGAGATCCCGCCCACCATCAACCTGACCGACCCCAACCCGCAGCTCGCCTCCGGCCAGGCCCGGCTGGAGATCGTCACCGGGCTGCGCGGCTGGCCGCGCGAGGCGGGCCGGACCCGCCGCGCCGGGGTCAGCGCGTTCGGCATCGGCGGCACCAACGCGCACGTCGTGGTCGAGGAGGCCCAGCTCGTGCCGCGCACCGAGGAGCCGCCCCGCCCCGAGCTGATCGTCTGGTCCGCCCGTACGGCCGGCGCCGCCGAGGCGATGACCGAGCGCCTGGCGGGACACCTGGCCGGACATCCGGCCGGACATCCGGCTGAACATCCGGCTGGACATCCGGCGGAGACGGAACGCCCGGCTGGGCAGGCGGCCGATCCGGCCGGCGACGGCTCCGGTCATCGGCTGGCCGACGTCGCCCACACCCTCCAGACCGGGCGGCAGGTCTTCGCCCACCGCCGCATGGTGGTGGCCTCGACCGCGGCCGAGGCCGCCGAGAAGATCCGGTCCGGGGCCGTGCTCGGCCGCGCCGAGAACCGCGCGGACCGGCCCGTCGCCTTCCTCATCGCCGGCACCGGCGAGCAGTACCCGGGGATGGCCGCCGAGCTGTACGAGACCGAGCCGGTGTTCCGCGCGGCGCTCGACAGGTGCCGCGCCGAGCTGCGCCGGCGGGCGGGCGGCGACGACCCGCTCGCCGAGATGATCGGGCCGCGGCGGGACGGCGAGGGGGACGCGCTCGGCCGGCTGCTCGGCCGCGCCTCCGCTCCCGCCGCGGCACCCCCCACCCGGGTGCTCCAGCCCGCGTTGTTCGCCGTCGAGTACGCGCTGGCCCGGCTCGTCCAGTCGTGGGGCGTCGAGCCCGCCGCCCTGGCCGGCTACAGCCTCGGCGAGTACGTCGCGGCCTGCCTGGCCGGGGTGATGTCCCTGGAGTCGGCCATCGCGCTGGTCGCCCACCGGGCCAGCCTCATCGACGAGCTGCCACCGGGCGAGATGTGCGCGGTGCCGCTGGCCGCCGCGGACCTGCGCGAGCGCCTGGCCGGCGTCGCCGGTGTGGACGTCGCCGCGATCAGCGGCCCCCAGCTGACCGTGCTGGCGGGCGAGCCCGCGGCGATGGCCGCGGCCAGGGCGCTGCTGGCGGCCGACGGGGTGCCCTGCCGGCCGCTGGCCACGAGCCACGCCTTCCACTCCGGGATGATGGAGCCGCTGCGCGAGCGGCTGACCGCCTGGATCGCCGAGAACGTCCCCCTCCACGCGCCCCGCATCCCGTTGGTCTCCGACGTTACCGGCGAGCTCGCCACCGCCGCCCAGCTCACCGACCCGGCGTACTGGGCCGAGCACATGTGCGCGCCCGTCCAGTTCGACGGCGTGCTGAGCACGCTGCTGCGCCTGGACGGCGACGCGGCGCTGCTGGAGATCGGGCCGGGGCAGTCGCTGGGCGCGATGACGCGCGGCCACCGCGACTGCCCGCCGGACCGCTGGCCGCTGGTCGTCGCCACGCTTCCCGGGGCGGACGACCCGCGCCCGGCCGGCGAGGTGCTGGCGGAGGCGGCGGGGCGGCTGTGGCTGGCCGGGGTGCCGATCGACTGGTCCGGCTACCGGCAGGACCGGCCGGTGGCCAAGGTCGGGCTGCCGACGTACCCGTTCCAGCGCGAGCGCTACTGGATCGACCCGCCGTCCGCCCAGGTGACGCGGGGAACGGCCTCGACCGGCACCGCGCCCCGGACCGCCTCGAACGGGTCAGCCGCTTCCAGCGGGACCGTCCCTCTCAACGGGGGCGCCTCCCTCAACGGGACCGCCTCTCCCAACGGAGCCGTCCCCCTCAACGGGACTGCCTCTCCCAACGGGGGCGTCTCCCTGAACGCGGGCTCCTCTCCCAATGGAGCCGCATCCCTCAACGGAGCGGACCGTAACAGCGGACCCGCCCCGGTGGATGCGCCGGCGGTTGCGGGGCGGCCGCACGTGGAGCTGCTCGTCCCGGGCTGGGCCCGCGCGGATGCCCCCGCGATCGGGGCCGCCGAGCCGGGCGTCCGGGTGGGCCGGTGCGTTCTCGTGGCGGGCCGTACGGACGGAGAAGCCGCCGAGGCGCTGGGCCGGTCACTGCGCGCCCACGGCGTCGACGTCGTCACGGTCGCCGAGCCGGACGACCTCGCGGCGCTCACCCGGGGCCCGGACACCGCCGCCCCGGACACGGTCGTGGACCTCCGCCTCCTGGAGGCCGTGCGCGAGCCCGCCTCCGCGCACGAGAGCGTCCCTGCCGGGATCGGGGACGCGCTCGTGCCCGTGGCGGGGCTGCTGGCGGCTCTCGGTGAGGAGGGCGGTGACGGGACCCGCGTCCTGCTGGTCACGCGCGGCGGGCAGGCGGTGGCCGACGGGGAGGTGCCCGACGCCGCGCAGGCCGCCGCGGCCACCCTGCCGATGGTCGCCAACCAGGAGTACCTCAACCTCGACTGCTCCGCCGTGGACCTCGACCCCGGCGCCGGCCCCCAAGCCGTGGCGGACGCGCTGACCGGCGAGATCCTGGCCCCGGCGGGCGAGGTCTTCGTCGCCTACCGCGCCGGCGCCCGCCTCCTCCGCACCTTCACTGCCGCCGACGACTCCTCGACCGACTCCTCGACCGACTCCGCGACCGGCGACTCCTCGACCGACTCCTCGACCGACTCCGCGACCGGCGACTCCGCGACCGGCTCCGCGACCGGCGGCTCCGTGTCCGGCGGCGGGGCCGCTGTGCGGGCGGGAGGGACGTACCTGATCACTGGTGGGCTGGGCGACGTCGGGCTGCTGCTCGCCGGGCACCTCGCCCGCGCCGGCGCCGCGCGCCTCGTCCTCACCAGCCGCGGCGGCCTCCCCGCCGAGGCCGGCGACCCGCGCCGGCAGGCGGTGGAGAGCCTGCGCGCCCTGGGCGCCGAGGTGCTCACCCCCGCCGTGGACGTCACGGACGCCACCGCCATGCGCGCCTTGCTCGCCGGCCTCCTCACCGAAACAGCCGCCGGCGACCCGGGCGACCCGGGCGACCAGGGCGGGCCCGGCCGGGCCGGTGCCGCCGCCGATGGGAGGCGGCGGCTCGACGGGGTGGTGCATGCCGCGGCCGAGACGCGGGCCGACGGGTTCCGGCCGCTGCGTGACCTCGACGCCGAGGCCGTGGGCCGCCACTTCGCCGCCAAGGTGACCGGCGCGCTCGTTCTGGAGGAGGTGCTCGGCGAGCTCCCGGCCGGCCTCGCGCCCCGGTTCTGCCTCGTGTTCTCGTCCACCTCCGCCGTCCTCGGCGGCATCACCTTCGGCAGCTACGCCGCCGCCAACGCCGCCCTCGCCGCGCTCGCCCACCGCGGCCACACGGCGCACCTCGCCGGCCGTACCCCGACCCGGTGGGTGGCCGCGAGCTGGGACACCTGGGCCGTCACGCTCGACCGGCTGGAAGGCGGCATGGGCGCGGCGATGGCCGCCCACTCGATGAGCGCCGCGGAGTCGCTGGCGGCGTTCGACCTGCTGACGGCCGCCACCCGTCCCGGGCTGGTGGTCGCGGCGGGCGGGCTCGACGACCGGCTGCCCCGGTCCGTGCCCGCGGCGACGGCCCTGCTCGCGGCGGCCGCGCCGGACGGCTCAGCCGGAGCAGCCGGCGGAGAGGGGCTGCCCGGCGGGGCGGGGGACCGGTTTCCGCGTCCCGAGCTTCCCCAGCCGTACAGCCCGCCGCAGTCGGCGGCCGAGCGCGGCCTCGCGGAGCTCTGGTCCGAGGTGCTGGGCGTCGAGCCGGTCGGGACCCGGGACAACTTCTTCGACCTGGGCGGCAACTCGCTGGTGGCGTTGCAGATGCTCTCCCTGGTGAAGCAGCGGTTCGGGGTCGCGGTGCCGACGGTGGCGCTGTTCGAGGCTCCCACGGTCGGCACGCTGGCCGTCATCCTGGACGAGCGTGGCGCCACGGCCACACCCGAGCCCCAGCCTCGCAAAGCGCAGGAGCGCGTGCGGGTCGTGGGGGAGCGGGCGAAGACGACCGCCACCGACGACGACCGGCGGATCGCGATCGTCGGCATGGCCGGCCGCTTCCCCGGCGCCGCCGACGTCGCCACGTTCTGGCGGAACCTCAACGACGGCGTCGAGTCCATCAGCTTCTTCTCCGAGGAGGAGCTGCTGGCCGCCGGCGCCGACCCCGAGCAGATCAAGGACCCCGCGTACGTGCCGGCCAGGCCCGTCCTGGACGACGTGAGCGGGTTCGACGCGGCGTTCTTCGGCATGAGCCCCCGCATGGCGGCCATCACCGACCCGCAACAGCGCGCCTTCCTCGAAGTGTGCTGGGAGGCCCTCGAACAGGGCGGTTACGCGGCTCCGGAGCACCGGGGCCGGGTGGGCGTGTTCGGCGGCGCGAACATCAGCACGTACCTGCTCAGGATGGCCGACCACCTGCTCGGCGGCGGCCAGAAGGAGTTCAGCGGGTTCGAGGTGATCATGGGCAACGACAAGGACGCCCTGACCACGACCGTGTCGTACCTGTTCGACCTGTACGGGCCGAGTGTCGCGGTGCAGACGTTCTGCTCCACGTCGCTGGTGGCCGCGCACCTGGCCGTGCAGAGCCTGCGGGCCGGCGACTGCGAGCTGGCGCTGGCGGGCGGCGTGTCGATCCGCGTCCCCGACCGGGTCGGCCACCTGTACGGGCCCGGCGGCCAGGAGTCGCCCGACGGCCACGTGCGGGCGTTCGACGCCGGGGCCAAGGGCAGCATGTTCGGCGACGGGGCCGCCGCGGTGCTGCTGAAGCGGCTGCCCGACGCGATCCGCGACGGCGACCACATCTGGGCCGTCATCCGCGGCTCGGCCATGAACAACGACGGCGCGCTCAAGGTCGGCTACACGGCGCCCAGCGTCGTCGGCCAGTCCCGGGTGATCGCCGACGCGATGGCCGACGCGGGCGTCACCGGCGAGGACATCAGCTACGTGGAGGCGCACGGCACCGCCACCGAGCTGGGCGACCCCATCGAGGTGGCCGCGCTGACCCGGGCTTTCGGTACGACGCGGGAGCGGCGGTACTGCCCGATCGGGTCGGTCAAGACCAACGTCGGCCACCTCGACCGGGCCGCCGGGGCGAGCGGGCTCATCAAGACGTCGCTCGCGGCGCACCACGGGGTCATCCCGGCGAGCCTGCACTACACCAGCCCCAACCCGGAGATCGACTTCGACGGCAGCCCCTTCTACGTCAACGCCGAGCTGTCCCCGTGGCGCACCCGTGACGGCCGGCCGCGCATCGCGGGACTCAACTCCCTGGGAATGGGCGGCACGAACGTGCACATGGTGATCGAGGAGCCTCCCGCCCGCGACGAGGCCCCCGGGCCGGGCCGCCGGTACCAGGTGGTGACGGTCTCGGCCCGTACGGCCGACGCGGCGGACGAGGCGTGCCGGCGGCTCGGCGGGCACCTCGCCGACGGGCCGGGCCCGCGGCTGGCCGACGTCGCGTACACGCTCCAGGTGGGACGCAAGACGTTCGAGCACCGCAGGGCGATCGTCGCCGGTGACCTCGCGGCCGCCGCCGCGGCGTTGGACGGGCGGCGCGCGGACGACCTGCTGGGCCGCGTCGAGACCGTGCGGGGCAGGCAGGTGGCCTTCCTGTTCGGGGGCGTCGGCGAGCAGTACCCGGGCCTGGCGGGCGACCTCTACCGGCACGAGCCGGTGTTCCGGGCCGAGCTGGACGAGTGCCTGCGCCACCTGGGCGAGGCACTGGACGGCGTCGTGGACCCCGCCGAGCTCGCCGACCTGCTGACCGGGGAACGCGGCGAGGCCACCGGCCTGGCCGCCCTCCTCGGCAGGAGGGAGCCCGGCGAGGGCGGGCGGGAGGCGGCGCTGCGGCGGACCGAGGTGGTGCAGCCCGCGCTGTTCGCCGTCGAGTACGCCCTCGCGCGCACGCTCATGGCCTGGGGTCTCCAGCCCCGGCTCATGCTCGGCTACAGCCTCGGCGAGTACGTCGCCGCGTGCTTGGCCGGCGTGCTGTCCCTGCCCGACGCCGTCGCCCTGGTCGCGCACCGTGCCCGGCTCATCGCCCGGATGCCGGCCGGCTCCATGCTCGCCGTCTCGCTGCCCGCCGATCGGCTGCGCCGCCGGTTCCGGCTGGAGGAGCGAGGGCTCGACGTGGCCGCCGTGAACGGCCCGCAGGTCACCGTCGTCGCCGGCCCGGCCGAGGACGTCGACCGGCTGGCGCAGGAGCTGCGCGCCGCGGAGGTGCCGTGCCGCCCGCTGGAGACCACCCACGCCTTCCACTCCCGCATGCTGGAGCCCCTGGCCGACGAGCTCACCCAGTGGGTCAAGGCCAACATCCGGCTCAACCCCCCGGCCCTGCCGTACGTGTCGAACCTGACCGGCGCCGTGGCGGACGCCGACCTGGTGCGCGACCCCGGCTACTGGGCGCGGCACATGTGCGGCACGGTCCGGTTCGCCGACGGGATCGGCACGCTGCTGGCCGACCCGGGCCTGGCCGTGGTGGAGATCGGGCCGGGGCAGTCCCTGGGCGCGATGGTGCGCGGCGCGGGCTGCCCGCCCGAGCGGTGGCCGCTCGTCACGCACACGCTGCCCGCCGCGAGCGACGCCCGGCCCGGTGACGAGGTGCTGGCCGGCTGCCTCGCGCGGCTGTGGCTGTGCGGCGTCACCCTCGACTGGAACGCCTACCACGGCCGGACCGGCGACCCGGGCGAGCCACGCCCTGGCCTGCCGGGGCGGGTGCCGCTGCCGACGTATCCGTTCCAGCGCCAGCGCTACTGGATCGACCCGCCCGCGACGCGCAGGCAGGCCGCCGAGTCCGCCCCCGACGTGCCCGCCGACCTGTTCGAGGCCATCACGAGCCTGCCCAAGCTGCCCGAGGAGCAGTGGCTGTACCTGCCGGTGTGGCGGCAGACCGCGCCCCCGGCGGCGGCCGAGCGCCGGCCGGACTCGTGGCTGGTGTTCGCCGGGGACGACGGGGTCGCCGGGGAGGCCGTGGCCGCGCTGCGCGCCGCGGTCGCCGCCACGGGCGCGCCCGTCACGCTGGTACGGCCGGGCGACGTCTACGCCGCCACCGGCGACGGCTACACGATCCGGCCGGGCGACGTGACCGACACGCTGGCCCTGCTCCGCGACCTGCGCCTCACCGGCCGCCCCCTCGACCGCGTCGTCCACCTCTGGACCCTCGACGCCGGCGGCACGCAGGACTCCGGGAAGGACGCCGTGGACCTCGGGCTGCGGACGCTCGTGGCGCTCGCCCGCGCCGCCGGGGAGTCCGGCATCGGCGCGTGGTCGCTGGACGTGGCCGTGGCCGGGACGCAGCCGGTGCTCGGCGAGGAGGTGGCCGACCCGTACGGCGCGACGCTGCTCGGCCCGTGCGCGGTGATCCCGCTGGAGTACCCCGGCGTGACCACCCGCCTGGTGGACCTGCCGGCCGAGCCCGGGGCGCGGGACCTGACCGCCCTGACGGCCGAGCTGGCCCGGCCGCAGACCGACCGGACCGTGGCGCTGCGCCGGGGCCGCCGCTGGGTGCCCGGCTACGACCCCCTCCCGGCCCCGCCCGTCAAGGAGCAGGCGGCGCTGCGCGAAGGCGGCGTGTACCTGGTCACCGGCGGCCTGGGCGGCATCGCGCTGGGCCTGGCCGAGCACCTGGTCCGCGAGTGCCGGGGCAGGCTGGTCCTGCTGGCCCGGCACGGCCTGCCGCCGCGCGCCGACTGGCCCGGCGTCCTGTCGGGGGACATCGCCGCCGGCGAGGTCACCCGCAGGCGCGTCGCCGCCGTCGCCGGGCTGGAGGCGCTGGGCGGCGAGATTGAGGTCGTCACCGGCGACGTCGCCCGCCCGGAGGACGTGCGCCGGGCCGTGGACACGGCCGTGGCCCGGTTCGGCGCCCTGCACGGCGTCCTCCACGCGGCCGGCGTCCCCGCCATGGGGCTCATGCAGTTCAAGCGTCCCGAGGAGCTGGACGAGGTGCTGGCGCCCAAGGTGGCCGGCACGCTGGCGCTGGCCGAGGCGCTGCGCCTGGGCGGGCCGGACGAGGTCGAGCTGGACTTCCTCGTGCTGTTCTCCTCGATCACCTCGGCCACGGGCGGCGGCCCCGGCCAGGTCGACTACTGCGCCGCCAACGCCTTCCTCGACGCCTACGCGCACCGGCTCGCCGCGACGGGCCGCCGCGTGGTGTCCGTCGGCTGGGGCGAGTGGACGTGGAACGCCTGGGAGGCCGGGCTGGCCGGGTACGAGGAGGCGCTGCGCGACTTCTTCCGGCAGAACCGGGCCCGCGTCGGCATCGCGTTCGACGACGGCTGGCGCTCGCTGCTGCGGGCCCTGGCCACCGGCGAGCCGCGGGTCGTCGTCTCCACCCAGGACTTCCCGACGCTGGTGCGCGGCAGCGCGGAGTTCACCGTGGACGTGGTGACCTCCCCGGCGATGGGCGGCGCGAGCGGCGAGCGGCACCCGAGGCCCGAGCTGCTCACCGCCTACCAGGAGCCGGACGGCCACGCCGAGGAGACCATCGCGGCCATCTGGGGCGAGTCGCTGCGCCTGGATCGGGTGGGGGTGCTGGACAACTTCTTCGAGCTCGGCGGCAACTCGCTGCTCGGCGTCGCCATCGTGGCCGCCGTGCGGCGCGCGTTCGAGCTGGACGAGCTGCCGCCGCACGTCCTGTACGAGGCGCCGACCGTGGCCGCGCTCAGCCGGACCGTCGAGGCGCTGGCCTCGGGGGCGGCCCCGGTGCTGGCCGGCTCGGGCGGCGGCAGCCAGGTACGCGCCCAGCTCCGCCGTTCGGGCCTGGAGGCGTCGGCGGCGCGCAGGCGAGGACGGTGACGACATTCCTCCGACAAGACCGGCAACTCCCCCGAGAAGACCGACAAGGGATGAGAGACCAACGATGAGCGGAACGGAGCGGACATGACCGTTATCGGCGTGATAGGCGCTGGCGTCATGGGAGTCGGGGTCGCCCAGAACCTCGCCCAGACGGGACACGACGTGGTGCTGGTCGACAAGGACGAGCAGATCCTGGCCGACGCGCTGGCCACCATCGCCCGCAACACCCGGATGAGCCGGCTCATGGGCGGTCCCGCCCTGGACCCGGACGATGTGCTGTCCAGGATCTCCACGTCCGTCGGCGTCTCGGGCGCGGCCAAGGCGGACGTGGTCATCGAGAACGTGACCGAGAACTGGGACGTCAAGCGGGAGGTGTACGAGGCGCTGGACCGCGAGTGCGGCCCGGACACCGTGTTCGTCGTCAACACCTCCGCCATCCCCATCACCAAGGTGGGCGCCGTCACCGGGCGGCCCGACAAGGTGATCGGCGTCCACTTCATGAACCCCGTCCCGGCCAAGCCGGCCGTGGAGCTGATCCCCGGCTTCCACACCTCGCCGGAGACGATCCAGCGCACCCGGGACCTGCTGAGCGCCATGGGCAAGAAGGCCGTGGACGTCAAGGACTCCTGCGGCTTCATCTCCAACCGGGTGCTGATGCTCACCGTCAACGAGGCCGCCTACCTCGTGCACGAGGGCGTGGCCGACGCCGAGTCGGTGGACGAGGTCTTCCGGAGCTGCTTCGGCCACCCGATGGGCCCGCTGGAGACCGCCGACCTGATCGGCGTCGACACGATCCTCTACAGCGTCGAGGTGCTCTACGAGCACTACGCCGACAGCAAGTACCGCCCCTGCCCGCTGCTCAAGCAGATGACCGACGCCGGGCTGCACGGCCGCAAGTCTGGCCGCGGCTTCTACACCTACGCCCAGTAACGACTGAAGGAGCCATTCGATGACCGACACCCAGGGCCAGATCCTCGGCTTCGTCCGCGACAGGTACCCGCAGGCGGAGATCACCGAGTCGCAGGACATCTTCGCGCTCGGCTTCGTGAACTCGCTGTTCGCGATGGAGCTGGTGATGTTCGTCGAGAAGACGTTCGGCGTGACCATCCCGAACGAGGAGCTGCGGATCGACAACTTCCGCACCGCGACCGCCATGTCCGAGCTGGTGAGCCGGCTCGTGGCCGAGCCGGCCGTCGCGTGACGGTCACCGGCGTGGCGCCGCCCGCCGCCGCCCCACCGGCTTCGCCGCCGGTGGGGCGGGTCACCGACCGGAGCACCGCGCGGGCGTTCGTCGACACCCACGTGATGCCGTACGCCGACGCCTACGACCGGGCGGGACGCGTCCCGGAGGAGCTGCTGCGACGGGTGGCGGAGGCGGGGCTGTGGGCGCCGTTCCTGCCGGCCGCGGCGGGCGGCGCCGGGATGGACTGGGTGACGCTCGGCGAGGTGCACGAGGAGGTGGGCCGCGGCTGCTCGTCGCTGCGCAGCCTGCTCACGGTCCACACCATGGCGGCGTGGACCGTGCAGCGGTGGGGCAGCCCGGCGCAGCGCGAGCGGTGGACGCCCGCGTTCGCCGCGGGCGACAGCCTGGGCGCGTTCTGCCTGTCCGAGCCGGGCGCCGGCAGCGACACCTCCGGCATCACCACGACCGCCGCCGAGTCCGGCGGCGGCTGGGTGCTCAACGGCGTCAAGAAGTGGACGACCGGCGGTCAGCGGGCGGACGTGTTCCTCGTGTTCGCCCGCACCGCGTCCAGCATCGGCGCGTTCCTCGTGCCGAGGGACACGCCGGGCGTGGAGGTGCGGCCGATCGACGACATGCTCGGCACCCGTGCGTCCATGCTCGCCGAGATCAGCTTCACCGACGTCGTCCTCGACCGGGACGCGCTGCTCGGCCCGAGCGGCTTCACCGCCGGCATGGTGCTCACCGGCACCCTCGACCTCGGCCGCTACAGCGTGGCGGCCGGGTCGGTGGGCATCGTCCAGGCGTGCCTGGAGGCGTCGGCCTCCTACGCCGCGAGCCGCGAGGTGGGCGGCACGCCGCTGGCGAAGCTGCCGCTCATCCAGGCGAAACTCTCCGACATGGTGACCGACGCGCGGGCGGCCCGGCTGCTGCTGGCCGAGGCCGGCCGCCTCAAGGACGCCGGCGAGGCGTCCACGATCATGGCGACGTGGGTGGCGAAGTACTTCGCCTCCACCGCCGCCGCCCGGCACGCCTCCGAGGCCGTGCAGATCCACGGCGCCAACGGGTGCAGCACCGAGTACCCCGTGGCCCGCTACTACAGGGACGCCAAGGTGATGGAGATCATCGAAGGCAGCAACGAGATCCAGCGGATGACCATCGCTGGCCAGGCCGATCGGGAGAAGACCGGATGAGCGTGACCGCCGAGAGCCCGGACGCCGGCGTCGCCCTGCTTCCACGGAAGCCGGCGCGGGGCCGCATCAAGTGCATCGTGTGGGACCTCGACAACACGCTCTGGAACGGCGTGCTGCTGGAGGACGGCGAGGTGACCGTGCGCCCGGCCGTCGTCGAGCGCATCCACGAGCTGGACCGCAAGGGCATCCTGCACTCCGTGGCCAGCAAGAACGACCGGGACACCGCGCTGGCCAAGCTGCGCGCCCTCGGCCTGGAGGAGATGTTCCTCCACCCCCAGATCGGCTGGAACCCCAAGTCGGAGTCGATCCGGAACATCGCCAAGGCGCTCAACCTGGGCCTGGACGCGTTCGCGTTCGTCGACGACCAGGAGTTCGAGCGGGCGGAGGTGGCGCACGGCGTGCCGGAGGTCACCTGCGTGGACATCCTCGACCTGGAGGAGGCGCTGGCCCGGCCGGAGTTCCAGCCGCGGTTCGTCACCGACGAGTCGGCGCAGCGGCGCCACATGTACCGGGGGCAGATCGCCCGCGACGAGCTGGAGGAGGAGTTCGTCGGCACCAACGAGGAGTTCCTGGCGAGCCTGGAGATGGAGTTCACCATCGCCCCGGCCGCCCGGGAGGACCTCCAGCGGGCCGAGGAGCTCACCGTCCGCACCAACCAGCTCAACTCGACCGGCCGCACGTACTCCTACGACGAGCTGGACGAGCTGCGCGAGTCCGACGACCACCTGCTGCTGGTGGCCTCGCTCACCGACCGGTTCGGCAGCTACGGCAAGATCGGCCTGACGCTGGTGGAGAAGGGCGAGGACGCCTGGCGGCTCAACATGATGCTCATGTCGTGCCGGGTGATGTCGCGCGGCGTCGGCATGGTGCTGCTCAACCACATCATGCGGCTGGCCGCCGAGGCCGGCGTGGCGTTGCGCGCCGACTTCGTGGAGACCGGCCGCAACCGCATGATGCAGGTGACGTACGCGTTCGCCGGCTTCAGGGAGGCCGACAGGGACGGCGCCCACGTGGTGCTCCAGGCCGACCTGAGCACGCTCCAGCCGCCCCCGTCGTACGTGCGGCTGGAGGTGAGGGCGGCATGACCGTCGGCGAGCTGGTGAGCGACGAGACGCTGGCGCGCTGGCTGCCGTTCCGCACGCAGACCGGCGCCGAGCCGGGCGCGCTGCCGATGTACTGCCTGCCGCACGCGGGCGGCGCCGCCTCGGCCTTCCGGGTCTGGCAGCGCAAGCTGCCCGGCGTCGCGGTGCAGCCGGTGCAGCCGCCCGGACGGGAGGCCCGGCACAAGGAGCCGCCGTACCTGCGGATGGAGCCGCTGGTGTCGGACCTCGCGGACGTCGTGCTCGCCGACGTGGAGCTGTCGGCGGCCGGCCGCAGGTACACCCTGTACGGGCACAGCCTGGGCGCGATCGTGGCGTTCGAGCTGGTCCGGGAGATCCGGCGGCGGGGCGGTCCCGAGCCGGTCCACCTGTTCGTGTCCGGCTCCGACGCTCCGCACGTCACCGACGAGCCGGGGCCGCCGGTCGGCCGGATGAGCAGGCCCGAGCTGGTGCACCTGCTGCGCGCGCTCGGCGGGACGCCGGAGTGGCTGCTGGCCGACCCGGAGGCGCTCGACATGGTGCTCCCGTCGGTGCAGGCCGACTTCACCGTCAAGGAGACGTACGTCTACCAGGACGAGCCGCCGCTCGACGTGCCCGTCTCGGCGCTGTGCGGGGAGACCGACCCGCGGGTGTCGCCGGTGAAGCTGGCGAGGTGGCTGGACCAGACGGCCCGCGAGTTCACGCTGCACGGGTTCGACGGCGGGCACTTCGCGGTGTTCGAGCAGGCGCAGCGGACCCACCGGATCCTGGCGGAGGCGCTGCGGCCGTGGGTGTGACGGTCGGCCCGGTGACGGTGCGGGAGTGGCGGCCACTCCCGCACCGTTCGCGCGTTCCCGGGCCGGCCGCCCCGGAGGTGTGGAAGGTGCGGCTCGACCGGCCCCAGCGGGCGGAGTGGCAGGACTGGCTGTCCGCCGCCGAGCGGGACCGGGCGGGCCGCTTCGCCGACGCGGGGGAGTGCCACAGGTACGTGGTGGCGCACGCCGCGCTGCGGTCCGTGCTGGGCGAGCTGTGCGGCGTGCCGCCCGGAGCGGTCCGGCTCACCGCCGAGGCGTCCGGCCGGCCGTGCCTGGAGCCCGGCGGCTTGCGGCCCGACTTCAACCTGTCGCACTCCGGCGACTGGGCCCTGGTCGCCGTGGCGGCGCCCGGCACGCGGGTGGGCGTGGACGTCGAGCGCGTCCGCGCCGACCTCGACCACCTGGAGCTGGCCCGGCGCATGTACCAGCCGGAGGAGGCCGAGCGGGTGCGGGAGATCGGACTCGTGGAGTACTTCCGGCTGTGGACCGCCAAGGAGGCGTACGTCAAGGCCACCGGAGCCGGGCTCGCCGGCCTGCGCTCCTGCCTGGTGCGCGACGCGGGAACGGGGAGCGGGACGGTCTCGTCCCGCTCCCCGCGTGAAGGGTGGCCGGTGCGGTGGCTCGACGTGGCCCCCGGCTACGCCGCCGCCCTGGTCACGACCGCTTCGACACCGGCACCACGTACCGGCTGAACACCAGGTCCCGCAGCACGTCGTCGCCGCCCTCCACGATCGACACGTACCTCATGTCGCGCGTCAGCTTGCCGATGACCGACTCGTGCGTGTAGCCGAGCCCGCCGAACATCTCCGACGCCGTCGAGGCGATCTGCCAGCCGGTCTGCCCGCAGAACATCTTCGTCGTCAGCGCCTGCTTCAGCGTGCCCGTGCGCAGGAACTCCTCGCCCGCGTCCGGCCGGGCCGCGATCGCGTCGTACGCCCGCGCCGCGGCCAGGCACTGGTTGGTCATCACCTCGATCTGCATCTCGAACTGCCCCAGCCGGGAGGCGAACACCGCGTTGCCCGTCAGCGGCGCCCCCTTCACCGACTTGGACTTGCCGTACTCCATGCACACGTCCCGGATGCGGCGGGCCACGCCGAGGGCCGTGGTGGCGATGAGGATGCGGCTGGCGTTCAGGCCCACCTCCAGCAGGCGCAGTCCGTTGCCGCGCAGCACGTTCGCGGCCGGCACGCGCACCCCCGACAGCGACACCTGGTACGTGGCCGACGAGCGCAGCCCGATGACGTCCCACCGCTTGTCCACGGTGACGCCCGGCGTGTCACGCGGCACGAGCACCGCCAGGTAGCCCGACGGGTCCTCCTGGCTGCGCGCGACCACCACGAGGAACTGGGCGAAGCCCGTGTTCGTGGAGAACGCCTTCTGCCCGTCGAGGACGACCGTGTCGCCCTCGACCCGCGCGGTCGTCGTCATGCGGGCCAGCTCGCTGCCGGCCGCGTGCTCACTGCCGAGCGTGGCGCAGAAGCCGTTCTCCGCCACCAGCCGGCCGAGATACCGCTCCCTCAGCTCCTCCGAGCCGTACCAGGCGACCATGCTCGTCGTCAGCACCGGGATGAACAGCGTGAACGCCACCCCGGCGTCGGCGTAGGCCAGCTCGCTGGTGATGCGGACGCTCTCCTCCAGGCCGAGGCCGAGCCCGCCGTGCTCCTTGGGCAGCCACCAGTTGGCCAGCCCCGTCTCCGCGAACCGCGCGTAGAGGGGCAGCGGCGCGTCGGCCAGCGAGTCGAGGTAGGCGTCGTTGCCGGTCAGCTCGCGCCGGGCGAAGCCCTGGACGGCGCGCAGGTACTCGGGCTGTTTCATCGGCTGCTCACTCCTGCCCGTCGCGCGTGTCGAGCAGCTCGGCGAGCTGGCGCACCGTCGGGCACTCCAGCAGGCCGGTGACCGGCACGGACGCGTTCAGCTGCTTGCGGACCCGGGTGGTGAGCTCGATCGCGAGCAGCGAGTGGCCGCCGAGCTCGAAGAAGTTGTCCAGCGCGCCGATCGGCTCGATGCCGAGCACCCGCGACCAGATCGCGGCCAGCGTCGCCTCGGTGCCCTCGCGCGGCTCCACGTACGCGTTGTTCAGCTCCGGTCGCGGATGCCGTTCCTGGTCGTCGTCATCGTCCCTGGCCTCGTGGATGTCGCCCGTGACCCACTGCGCCAGCCGCGCCTCCAGCGGGCCGGTCGAGATCACGAAGTGCCCGGCCCGGTCGGCCGCCGACAGCGCCCGCTCCAGCACGTCCACGCCCTCGGCCGGGGTCATCGCGTAGTCGATCACCGCGCCGCTGTGCCCGGCCACCCGGTCGGGATCGATGTTCCAGGTGTCCCAGTCGACGGTCACCCACCGTCCGGCGCCCGCCGTGCGGGCCGCGCGGACGTACGCGTCCAGCGCCGCGTTGGCCGCCGCGTACGGCGCGAGCGTCATGCCGCCCAGCACGGCCGCGATCGACGACAGCGTGATGCGCCGGTCCGGGATGCGTCCCCCGACGTGCTCGCCGAGCACCTTCTGCAGCACGTGGAAGCCGGTCACCTTGGCCGCCAGGTGCGCGTCGCACTGCTGCCGGTCCATCAGGTGCGCGAAGTTGAAGTACGCGCCGTCCTGCACGCCCGCCCCGTGGACGACCACGTCGATCCCGCCGAACCGGCTCACGGTCTCCGCCACGACGGCGCGCATCGCCTCCTCGTCGGCCACGTCGGCCGACAGGGCGAGCACGGTCGCGCCCCGGCTCTCCAGGTCGCGGATGTTGCGGATGTGCCGGACCGTGCGCTCCGACCCTGGCGGGGCCGCCGCGAGGAAGGCGTCCCACTCCTCGCGAGGCGGCAGCGCCGAGCGGGCCGTCAGCACCAGCCGGCAGCCGTACGTGCTCGCCAGGTGCCGCGCGAGCACCAGGCCGACGTCGCCGAGACCGCCGGTGACCAGCACGGTGTCGCCGTCGCGGAAGCCGCGCTCGTCCGGGGCGGGCTCGTCCACCGGGTACTGCCGGTAGTCCCGCAGCCACGTCTCGCCCGCGCGCAGCGCCACCGGCCCCTCGTGCGGGCAGACCGCCGCGGCCAGCACCTGCTCGGCCAGCACGTCCTCGGCCGGCGCCACGTCCCCGCCCGCGCCGTCCACGTCGACGTGCCGGCAGCGCAGCCGCGGGTTCTCCTGCTGGAGGCTGGGCGCGAGGGCGGCGAGCGTGGAGTGCTCCGGATGGCGCAGGTCGGCGCCGGACACGCTCACCGCGTGCGAGGTGAGCAGCACCAGCTCGGCACGGGGCGCCGACCCGGTGTTGTCGACCAGCTCCCGCGCGAGGGCCAGCGCGGAGTAGAAGCCGCGCGCCTGCTCGGCGGTGAAATGCCGCACCGGGTCCGCCTCGGGCCCCGCCTCGGGGCTCGCCAGGCTGAAGCCGTGGACGATGGCGCGCGGCGCGGCCACCAGCGAGTAGAACAGCTCCGCCATGTCGTCGGCCTTGCCCGGCCGGATCGTGAAGTCACCGTCGTCGTCCTGGCCGAACCGGTCGCCCGCGCGCACGGCCGTCACCTCGGCGCCCGCCCGCGTGAGCCGCTCCACCAGCGCCTCGCCCCGCGCGTCGCCGGTGAACACCAGCCACGGGCCCGCCAGGCGCAGCCGCTCGTCCAGGCCGGCGAGGGGCAGCGGGTGCGGCCGCCAGGTCGGCAGGTACGTCCACCGGCCGCGGTCGAAGCTCTTCCCTGGGCCCTGCTGCCCCTGGGCCTGCGCCGCCGGGTTCGGCTTGATCCAGAACCTGCGCCGCTGGAACGGGTACGTGGGCAACTCCACGCGGCGGCCCTGGCCGCCGTGCAGCGCCGGCCAGTCGACGGCGGCGCCCGCCAGCCACAGCCGCGCGACCGTGGCCAGCAGCCACTCGGCGGCCGGGGTGTCACCGTCCGGCGCGACCACGACCTCCTCGACCTGCCCCGAGACCTGCCCCGAGACCTGCCCGGTGGCCGGTCCGGACGGCTCGCCCTTCACCACGTGCACGCCGACGCCGCCCAGCCCGTCGGCCAGCGCGGCCACCGCCTGCTCGCGGTCCCCGCCCGTCCCCTGAGGCCCCGTGGCGCCCGGCCGCAGGACCTTCTCGCCGCCCGCGCCCGGCCGCGGGGCCTTCTCACCGCCCGCGCCCGGCCGCAGGACCGTGTCCACGGCGGCGCGCAGCTCCGCCCACCACGCGGCCGGCGCCTCGGCGTCCGGGACGCTCAGCCGTACCCTCGGGTTGCGCCGCTGCGTCTTGCCGCCGATCCACCGCGACGGGTCGCCGAGCGCCGCCACCGCGTCGGCGCGGTCACGGCACACCACCGCGCGCCGCAGCGCGAAGCCGCCCCGCGACACCTGGAGCGTGAACGCCACGTCCGCGACGTCCTCGCCCGCCTCCTCCGCGAGGTGCGCGCGCAGCCGCTCGGTCACGTCCGTGAGAGCCTGCTCGTCGGCCGCCGAGAGCACCAGCAGGTGCGGGCCCGGCCGCGCCGGCCGCGCGGGCCGGGGCGGCGCCTGCTCCAGCACCACGTGCGCGTTCGTGCCGCCGAGCCCGAACGAGCTCACCCCGGCCCGGCGCGGATGCGGCCCCGCCGCCCACGGCCGGTTCTCCGTCAGCACCGTGAACCGGTCCTGCGCGCCCGCCAGCGCCGGGTTCGGCGTCTCGTAGCCGGGGGTGCCGGGCAGCAGCTCGTGCTTCAGCGTCATCGCGGCCCGCATCAGGCCGGTCACCCCGGAGGCGCGGTCGAGGTGGCCCAGGCTCGGCTTCAGCGAGCCCAGCACGCACGGCGTCTCCCGCGTCTGCGCGAACACCCGGTTCATCGCCGCCAGCTCGATCGAGTCGCCCAGCATCGTGCCGGTGGCGTGGCATTCCACGTACCCGACCGTGTCCGGCTTGACCCCGGCCACGCCGAGCGCCGACTCGATCACCTCGGCCTGCCCGTCCACGCCCGGCGCGGTGTAGCCGGCCCGCAGCCGGCCGTCGTTGTTGGCCGCCGAGCCCAGGATGACCGCGTGGATCACGTCGCCGTCGGCCAGCGCGTCCGACATGCGCTTGAGCGCCACCACCCCCGCGCCGCTGCCCATCACGGTGCCGCTCGCCTCGGCGTCGAAGCTGCGCACCCGGCCGTCGGGCGACATGATGCCGCCCTGCTCGTACAGGTAGCCGGACGGCTGCGGCAGCGGCGTGAACGCGCCGCCCGCCACGGCGATGTCGCACTCGTACGTCAGCAGGCTCTGGCACGCCAGGTGCACCGACACCAGCGAGGTCGAGCAGAACGTCTGCACCGACACGGCCGGCCCGCGCAGCCCCAGCTTGTACGACACCAGCGAGGCCAGCGAGTCGCGCTCGTTGCCCACGGCCATGAGCAGCGCGCCGCCCGGCTGGGTGGTGAGGTGCTGGATGTTCTGCACGATGTAGTCGGGGAAGCCGCAGCCGCCGAAGACCGCGACCTGGCCGGGCACGTCGGTCGGGCAGTAGCCGGCCGCCTCCAGCGCCTCCCACGAGCACTCCAGGAACAGCCGGTGCTGCGGGTCCATGGTCTCGGCCTCGCGCGGGTTGATGCCGAAGACGGTCGCGTCGAAGCGGTCGAGCCCGTCGAGCGGCCCGCCGACGCGCACGTAGCGCGGGTCGGCCAGCTTGCCCGGCTCGACCCCGGCCTCCCGCAGCTCCTCGTCGGTGATCGCGCGCAGGCCCTTCACGCCGGCGAGCAGGTTGCCCCACAGCTCGCCGACGCTCCCGGCGCCCGGGAAACGCCCGGACATGCCGATCAGCGCGACCGCGGAGTCGTAATCGGTTCCGTTGTCGGTCATGAGGTCCTTCCGCTTCTGAGCATGGTGCGGCGCTGGGCGATGCGGGAGCGCTGCTGGTCGCGGGCGTCGGCCGGCTGCTCCTCCGGGTCCTGGCCGGCGCGGGCCGCCTCCGCCAGGGAGGCGATGGTGGGCGCCTGGTAGAGGATGTGCGGCGGCAGGTAGGCCAGCTCCAGGGCCCGCCTGACCTCGGCGATGATCTCCATGCCGAGCAGCGAGTTGCCGCCCAGCTCGAAGAAGTTGTCGTGCACGCCGACCTGCTCCAGGCCGAGCGCCTCCGCCCACACGCCGGCGATGGTCTCCTCGGTGGGCGACTGCGGCTCTACGTACGCGGTGGACAGGTCGGGCCTGGGGTGCCGGCCGAACGCGTCACGGATCTTCTTGACCGTCGCCTGGTGGCTCTCGATGGAGGACTTCCGGCTCATCGCGACGAGCGGGGCGAAGTCCTGCGTGGAGGCCACCACGTGCTTCTCACCGCTGGCCAGCACCCGCAGCAGCGTCTGCCAGCCCTGGTCGAAGGTGAGGCCGAAGTTCTCCCGGTACCAGGTGAAGTACTGCTTGGAGCCCTCGTCGTAGTTCTCCAGGCCGTCGGTCCAGCCGTTCCACGTCCACTCGCACCAGTCGACGGACGTGACGGTCACGCCGGGCAGCTCGTCGCTGAGCGCGAACGCGTCGAGGAAGGCGTTGGCCGCGCAGTAGTCGACCTGGCCGGCGCCGCCGCCCGTCGCCGAGGTGGTGGACGAGTACAGCGCCAGGAAGTCGACCGGCACGTCCCGCAGCACCTCGGCCAGCGCCAGCGTGCCGCCGACCTTGGGGGCGAGCACCCGCTCGATGTCGGCGGCGGTCTTGAACTGCATGAGCCCGACCGCGGGCACGCCGGCGCAGTGCACGACGCCGTTCAGCTCGCCGAACCGGTCGAGAGCGGCCCCGACCGCGCGGCGTACGTCCTCCACGCGGGACACGTCGCCGGCGACGGTGACGACCTCGGCGCCCGCCGCCTCCAGCCGGCGCAGCCCCTCCAGGCGCCTGCGCACCTCGCTCGCCGTGCTCTCGGCGGCGAGGATCGCGTCCCACTGGTCGCGGGGCGGCACGGGGGTGCGGCCCAGCAGGACCAGCCGGGCGTGGAACTGGTCGGCCAGCCGCTCGGCCATGGCCAGGCCGATGCCGCCGAGCCCGCCGGTGACCAGGTACGCGCCGCCGGGCCGGACCTGCGCCACGGGCGGGGACTGCTCGATGACGGAGGCGTCGAGGACCTCGTAGTCGGGGATCCAGCGCCCGCCGGCACGCAGCGCGACGACCTGGTCGGCCGGTTCGGCCCGCAGCTCGGCCAGCAGCGCGCCGGCGTCGAGGTCGGCCGGGGCCACGTCGACGAGGCGGGTGGTGACGCGCGGGTACTCGACGGGGATCAGGCGGGTCGGGCCGAGCAGCGTGCCGCGGGCGGACACGACCCGGTCGCCGGGGTGGACCTTCTGGCCGCCGCTGGCGACGATGTCCAGCGACCAGCCGGGCAGGCCGAGGTCGCCGGCCGCCTTGGCGAAGCCGACCAGCGTGTGCAGGCCGCGCTGGAGGCATTCGTCGGCGGGCTGGTCGGGGTCGGCGCACCACAGGTGGACGACCCGGTCGGGCACCCGGTCGCCGGCCGCCAGCTCGCGCAGCACGGCCAGCGCGTCCTCGGGCGAGCCGGGCCGTACCGTGATGCCGTCCTCTCCGACGGAGAACGCGTCGCCGGGCCGGACCGTCACGACCTCGCGGCCGGTCTCGCGCAGGTGCGCGAGCAGCGGCGCGGCGACGGCGTCGGCGACGCCCTCGGCGGTGTAGACCAGCCAGCGGGCGGCCTCGTCGGTGCGGGGCGGGCGGAGCGTGGTCTGCCGCCACACGGGCGTGTGGATCCAGCGGGTGTCGGGCAGCCGCGGGTACGCCTTGGCGATGCTCGTCGGGTCGCTCTCGTCGAACACCGGCGTGCTGCCGCCGCCGAGGGCCGACTCGTCGATCTCCAGCCAGTACTCCTGGTGCTCGAACGGGTAGGAGGGCAGCGGCACGCGGCCGGGAGCCCAGCCGGTGTCCTCGTGCAGGGCGGCCCAGTCGACCGCCACGCCGGTGAGCCAGAGCCGGCCGACGGCGGTGGCGAGTGCCGCGCCCGTGTCCTGCTGGTCGTTGGCGCCGGGCAGCGTGGTGACGATGAGCGGCCACTGCGCGCGGTCGCAGGCGGGGTGGCCGCGGGTCAGCGCGCCCAGCGACTGGCCGGGGCCGATCTCGGCGAGCGCGAGGTCGGCGATGCCGAGCACCTTCTCCAGCGCCGCGCCGAACTCGACGGTCTCGCACATGTGCCGCGCCCAGTAGCCGGGGTCGGTGACGACCTCGGCGGTGGCGAGCTCGCCGGTGACGTTGCTCAGGTACGGCAGGGCCGGCGGGTTCAGCGTGACGTTGTCGCTGATCCAGGCGGTCAGCTCGGCGGCGATCGGCTTGAGCATCCGCGAGTGGAAGGCGTGCGTGGTCTCCAGCCGCCGGTGGCCGATCTTCAGCTCGCGCAGCACGGCCATGGCGGCTTCGACCGCCTCGGCGGGGCCGGCGAGGACCGTCTGCGAGCCGGTGCGCACGGCGACGTCCAGCTCCTCGTCGTACAGGTCGCCGAGGACGGTCCGCAGCCGCCGCTCGTCGGCCGAGACGGCGAGCATCGCGCCCTCCGGCTGGGAGGTGATGAGCTTGGCCCGGTAGGCGACCAGCCGCAGCGCGTCGGGCAGCGACAGCACGCCGGCCAGGCAGGCGGCCACGTACTCGCCCAGGCTGTAGCCGACCATGATCTCCGGGGTGACGCCCCAGCGGATGAGCTGCCGGGCCAGCGCGTACTCGGCGACGAACACGGCCGGCTGGACCAGGTGCGCCTCGGTGGTGGAGAGGGGTGCGGCGGGCTCGGCGCGGCCCAGCATCCGGGCCAGGTCGCCGCCGGCGGCGCCCCGCTCGGCCGGGGTGAACACGTCCGAGAGCTGCGCGGCCTCGGTCAGCCCGAGCACGGCCAGGCACTCGTTGACGTCCGCGCGGAAGCCGGGCTCGTCCGCGTACAGGTCGGCGACCATGCCCGGGTACTGCTCGCCGACCCCTGCGATGAGGAAGCCGGTCCTGCGGCCCACGGTCGCGTCGTTGCGGCCGAGCGCCGCGGCCGGGTCGGCCAGGCGGGCCGCGGCCTCCTCGGTGGTGCCGGCGACGACGAACCTGCGGTGGTTGAACACCTTGCGGCCCACCTGGAGCGTGTACGCGACGTCGCCCAGGTCGTCGGCGGCGTCCGTGAGGCGCTCGGCCAGCCGGGCGAGGGAGCGGTCGGCGGCGTCGGACGAGCGGGCCGACACGGGCAGGATCTGCCAGCGGCGCGAGCGCGGCCGGCGCGGCTCGGGCGCGGGCGCCTCGGTCACGATGACGTGCGCGTTCGTGCCGCCCATGCCGAGCGAGCTGACACCCGCGATGCGGGGCCGCTCGGCGGTGCGCGGCCACGGGGTCGGCTCGGCGGTCACGCGGAACGGGCTGTTGTCGAAGTCGATCTCCGGGTTGGGGGAGCGGTAGTGCAGGGTGCCGGGGATCAGCTCCTTGCGCAGCGACTGGACCACCTTGATCAGGCCGGTGACGCCGGAGGCGCGGTCGAGGTGGCCGACGTTCGGCTTGATCGAGCCGAGCAGGCAGTACCGCTTGTCCGGGGTGGCGCCGAAGGCGCGGGTCAGCGCGGCCACCTCCATCGGGTCGCCGACCTCGGTGGCGGTGCCGTGCGCCTCGACGTACGAGATCTGCGTGGGGTCGACGCCCGCCCGCTTGATGGCGGCGGAGACGCAGCGGCGCTGGCCGTCGACGCTCGGCGCGAGGTAGCTGAACTTCATCGCGCCGTCGTTGTTGATCGCCGAGCCGCGGATGACGGCGAGCACCGTGTCGCGGTCGGCCAGCGCGTCCGGCAGCCGCTTGAGCGCCACCACGGCCGCGCCGTCGCCGAACATGCTGCCCCGGCCCTCGGCGTCGAACGTGCGCACGTGCCCGTCGGGCGACTCCTGGCCGCCCTCCTCCCACAGGTAGCCGATCCGGTCGGGGATGCGGACGGACACGCCGCCGGCGATCGCCATGTCGCACTCGCCGCGCCGCAGGCTCTCGCTCGCCAGGTGGACGCTCACCAGCGAGGTGGAGCAGAACGTCTGCACGGACAGGCTCGGGCCGGTCAGGTCGAAGCGGAAGGAGACGTTCGTGGCCAGCGAGTCCTTGTCGTTGCCGATCATCAGGGCGGAGGTGTCGATGCCCATCTCGAACGCCCTGAGCCGGGTCAGCAGGTAGCCGCTGATGTTCATGCCGGCGAACACGCCCACGCTGCCCCGGCCCTCGGGAGCCGCGTACCCGGCGGACTCCAGGGCCTCCCACACGCACTCCAGGAAGATGCGCTGCTGCGGGTCGGCGAGCGTCGCCTCGCGCGGGTTGTAGCCGAAGAAGCCGGCGTCGAAGCCCCGGATGTCGTCCAGGATGGGGCGCGAGCGCACGTAGTTCGGCTGCTGGAAGGTGGCGGGGCTCACGCCGGCGCTGATCAGCTCGTCGTCGGTGAACCTCGTGAACGACTCGACGCCGGTGCTGATGTTGCGCCAGAACGTCTCGACGTCGGCCGCGCCGGGGAACCGGCCGGACATGCCGATGATGGCGATGTCGGCGTCGCCGGCCGGATTTTGCTGATCCATCAAGGTGCCCCTCTTCACTGGAGTTGCCTTGCCGTTCGCTTCATGGGGGGCCGCCGCGCGTCACATGGGCCCGCCGCGGCCCCAGCCGCGGGCGAGCCGGCGGGCGGCGAACGCGCCGGCGACCAGGCCGACCACCAGCAGGACACCGGCGGACGGCAGCGCGCCCGTCACGTCGCCGCGGACGGCGGCCTGCATCATGCTCAGCGCCCAGTAGCCGGGTGAGACGTGGGCGGCGATCTGAGCCCACTCGGGCATGAGGCTCAGCGGTACGAGCGCCCCGCCCAGTGAGCTGAGCGTCAGCGCGCCCACGTCCGAGATCACGCTCAGCTCGCCGTGGCTGCGCACCACGGCGGCCAGGGCCGCGCCGATCGCCAGCAGCGCGAACGCCCACACCATGATGGCGAGCAGGACGTACACCGGGTTGGGCGGCACGGGCAGGCCGATGACGAGGCAGCCGTAGACGAGCAGGATCGTCTGCTGGACGACCATCACCACGAACAGCGGCAGCGTCTTGCCGACGACCAGCTCCGCGGCCGGCGCCCTGCTGACACGCAGCCGGTCCCAGGTGCGCCAGGTGCGCTCCGACAGGATCGAGTTGCCGACCAGGGAGATGGCGAACACCGAGAACATCACCATCAGGCCCGTCGCGACCTGCGTGGCGCCGCCGTCCACGGCCCGCACGTACAGGGGCTTCAGCACGAGCATCAGCACCATGGGCATGAGGACGTAGCTGATCATCTGCCCGGGGTCGCGCAGGCGCAGGATGGTGTTGTGCCGGGCCAGCGCGCCGATCCGGTACGCGGCGTCGAGCAGGCGGGACGTGCCGGCCGGGGCGCCGGGCCGCCGGGTGGAGTCGCGGGGCGCGGAGTCAAGGAGCATCGTGGACCGCCAGGGAGCGATAGAGGTCGTCCAGGGACGGGTTGCGCACGTCCACCGCGCTGATCGGGCGGTCGATGCGGCGCAGCAGGTCGATCAGGGTGACGGTGGGTTCCGAGGTGGAGACGCTGACCTCCTCCTCGTTGGAGAGGGTCACGCGTACCTCGCCCGGCAGGTCCCTCAGCAGCTCCTCGGACGTGCCCCGGGCGATGACCCGGCCGCCGCGCGCCACCGCGATCGTGGCCCGCATCTCGGTCAGCTCGGGCAGGTAGTGAGTGGTGTAGACGACGGCCGCGCCCTCGCCCGCGCGCTGCTTGACCACGTCGAGCATGGCCTGCCGGGTCTCCAGGTCGGCGCCCGCGGTCGGCTCGTCGAGCAGGAGCAGGGCCGGCCGGTGGACGAGCGCGCCGGCCGCCTGGGTCCGGCGCTGCTGACCGCCGGAGAGCTTGCCGGCCCGCCGGTCCATGATGCCGCCGAGGCGCAGCACGGTGCTCATGTCCTCGACGGCGTCGCGCAGCGCGACCCGCCGCAGGCCGGCGAGCCTGCCGTACAGCTCCAGGTGCTCGCGGACGGTGGCCGACGGGTAGAGGGCGATGTGCTGGGGGGCGACGCCCACCTCGCCACGGGTGGCCGAGGGCGGCCTGCCGTCGATGGTCACATGACCGCCGTCGGGGCGGATCAGGTACGACACGATCTCGACGAAGGTCGACTTCCCCGCGCCGTTGTGTCCGACGAGCCCGACGATCTCGCCGGCGGCCACGCTCAGACTGAACCCGTCCAGGGCCTGGATGGTGCCGTACCGTTTGACGAGATCGGTTGCCACCAGCAACGTGTCACCTCCTCAGCCAACCCACAATTGATGGAGTTAGGCGGATAAGTGCGGCAAACCTATGTTCCCTTGCACGATAGCGATGAATATCCCGACGCCTGGTGGCCAGTAATGACCGGCAAAACCGGCCAATTACAAGATGCTTCGTGTATTCCATTTGACCGTCTAATCTGACTGATATGCACGTAGGCTCGTTGATCGCGGCCGGCTACGACTGCGACATCTTCCAGGCGGGGCCCGGTAAGATCATCCGGCGCGCCCGCGAGGGCCGCAGCCTCGAGCGCGAGGCCTCGGTCATGCGGCACGCCTGGCGCAACGGGTTCCCCGTGCCCCGGGTCTTCGACGCCGAGGGGTCCGACATCCTCATGGAGTACGTCGAGGGGACGAGCATGCGGCAGGAGGCGGCCGAGCGGCCGGAGCGGATGCCCGCCCACGGGCGTCTCCTCGGCGACCTGCTGCGCGCGCTCGCCGCCGTGCGCGCCCCCGGCTGGCTCCAGGCCGCCGACGGCTGCCCCGGCAACCGGCTGCTCCATCTCGACCTGCACCCGGCCAACGTCCTGCTCACCGCCGACGGGCCCCGGGTCATCGACTGGGCCAACGCCGCGCGCGGCGCCCCCGGCGCGGACACCGCCTGCACCTGGCTCATCCTGGCCGCCGCGCCGGTGGGCGATCCCGCCGTGGAGGCGGGGCGGGAGGGGCTGCTGGAGGGCTTCCGCGACGGCGCGGACACCGAGGCCGCGCGGCCGTACCTGAGAGTGATGGGCGAGCGGCGCGGCGCGGACGGCAACGTCACGGCGGAGGAGCGGGCGGCGATCGACCGCTTCCTGGCCCGCGAGGCCCCCTGAGGCGAGTGGACGGGCAGCACGACAGGCGACACCCGGGAAGGCAGGCAGATGGACGAGCGGCGCGAGGTACGGGCCTCCGACGGTGACCGGGAGGCGGCCGCCGAGCGGCTGCGGGTGGCCGTGGAGGAGGGCTGCCTCGACTTCGGCGAGTTCGACGAGCGGGTCGGGCTCGCCTACCAGTCGGTGACGCGCCGCGACCTGGCCGAGCTGGTCGCCGACCTCCCGGACCCCGGCCTGCCCGCTCCGGACCCCGCGAGCCCGCCGCCGCGACGGGCCTCCTTACCCGGCTGGCTCAAGGTGGCGTGGGCCGTCTGGGGCGTGGCCCTGGTCGTGAGCGTCGCGAGCTGGGTGGTGGAGGCGCTGTCGGATCCCTGCCCGGTGGAGTTCTCGCCCGGCGGCCTGGCGGGGCCGGGGGTCGTCCTGCTCGTCCTGACGGTGGTCCTGCGCCGCCGCTCCGCGCCCCCGTCGGCGGGCTGACCCGTGGACCCACGACCCGTGAACCAACGACCCTCGGACCCACGGCCCTCGGACCCACGTCCTGCTCCGGGGCGGGGCCGGGCCCGCACGGACCAGGCTCCGCAGTTCCGTCCCGCCCGCGCCACGCGCCCCGACCCCGCTCCCCGCCCGAAGCCCGCACCCCGCCCGGCCCCCGCACCCCGCCCCGCGTCGTCCTCGCGCCCTCCACGCGGAGAAGGGCGATCGTCGGGAGCGGAACGCCCGGGAGGGAAGCGCCCCGAGGACCCGCGCCCCTTCGAGGGCCGGCCTCCTCAGGAGGGGAGCGCCGGAGAGGAGCGGGTCCCCGGTCGGCCAGGGGGAGCCGGCGGAGGCCCCGGACGGGTGGCTGAGCTGGACTTCGTGCGGGTGCTCGTGGTGGTCGGCCTCGTACTGTTCCATTCGTCCCTGGTCTTCGACGTCAACGACGACTTTTACGTGAAAAATGCGGAAACCACCGGCATAACGACAATCTTCGCCGGTTTCGGCGTTTTGTGGGCGATGCCGCTGCTGTTGCTCATCGCCGGCTTCGGCGCCTGGCACTCGCTCCGCCGGCGCGGCCCCGGAGGGTTCGCCCTGGAGCGGCTGCGCCGCATCGGCGTCCCTCTCGTGTTCGGCACGGCCGTGCTCGTGCCGGTGCCGCAGTGGCTGCGGCTGCGCGCCGACCCCGCCTACCACGAGTCGTACCTGGCCTTCCTGCCGCGCTTCTTCGACATCCGGGTGGAGCCGTGGGAGTTCCCGTTCGTGCTGCAGGGCGACAGCTTCGAGACGGGTCACCTGTGGTTCCTCCTCCTGCTGCTCGCGTTCGCGCTCATGCTGGCGCCCGTGGTGCGCTGGTTCCCCGTCGCGGGCGCCCGCGCGCTCACCGCAGAGCCGGCTACGGCGGTTTTGGATCTGTCTCTGGACGGTGAGAGCCGCCGCCCGTCCAGGCGACCGCGCGCCTCCATGCCTTCA